>JAQQAM010000070.1 GCA_028532905.1 Spirochaetales bacterium | reverse complement strand
AAAAGAAGCGGTCTCGCCTCAGGTCCTCTGCTGTTTCTCTCATGACGGGATTCCCTGGAATACCGCAGGTGACCGGGTCAGCATAATCATCCTGCTGGTAAGCAATGAGAAAGAGCACCTTCCCACTCTGTCCGAGCTGGCTTCCATCATGCAGATTCCGGGAACACAGGACAAACTGTCCAAAGCGGAAAATGCCCTGGAAATGACCCAGATTCTTCTGACCGCCCAGTCTCAGAAGGAGAAAACCCACTCCCGGGAAAAAGAGATGATCACCGATGCCCTTCTGGAGCAGACAATAGAGCTGGCCTCCCGGATCAAAGCAGCCAGAATCATTCTGTTTTCCAATGCCCTTATTCAGGTCATGGCCATGGCGGAGCGGCTGAAGGACAGGAACACCATACTGGTAAGCAGTAAATCCAGAGTCCTGGATAGAACCAATATACTGAGACCCTATTTCAACAAAATTTATCCCGTACAGGGATTTATCAAGGATCAGAAAGAGATACTCAAACAACTCTGGTCCGAGAAAGTTCTGGAAACAGGCGAAGTGGTTATCGCCCTTTCGGGTTTCGAGTTTGAAGCCATGGCCCACAGTATTTCCATATCCTCTATCCCGGAAGATCTGTACGATGAGGCCCGTGTTCTGAATTACAGGATACCCCATGATGTAAACCTGGAGATACTCAGCCGGGTCATCTCTCTGGCGTCCGAACTCTCCCGTCAGGGGCGGGAAGGCAAGCCGGCGGGAACCATATTTGTGGTGGGGGACCATGAACAGATAAAAGACTACTGCAAGCAGCTGATTATCAATCCCTTCGGAGGCCTGCAGGAGCATGAAAGGAGCATCCTGGACTCAGGGTTGTCAGAAACCATCAAGGAATTCTCAAAAATTGACGGCGCCTACATTATAGGCAACAACGGGTATATCCATTCAGGAGGAACCTACCTCTCGGTTCCTCCCCATCAGATAAAACTGCAGCCCGGTCTGGGAGCCCGTCATGCGGCGGCTTTAGGGATAACTCTGGTGGCACCAGTCGCCTCTGTAGTCATTTCCGAATCAACCGGACATATTAGAGTCTTCTGGGATGGGGTGGAACAGGATATTTTCAGCCCCGCCGATTAGAATCAGGCAACCCCTTGGAATCAGACAGCCGGGACAAGCTTCAGCACCCCGTCCACCGACAGAATCATAATGGAATAGTAGATCAGAAGAATAAACAGCAGGATCCATCTGTCCAGAAAGGCAGGTTTCCACTTCCCGAAATCCCTTGTCCCCACCAGCCAGTCGGAAATAAAATATCCCATACCGATATAGGCCATCTGATACTGTCCGGCAAACAGGGCAAACAATCCGCCGCAGAGCAGTACGGAAACCGCAACATCATAGACAATCATGGGTCCCAATGTATCCTTATCCAGTTTCATTGTAAAAAAGGCGCCGATGCCCAGAAGAACAGGAAGGCCGATGGAGATGATCCGGGCTATCCGTCCCGAAGCGGCAGCACCGGCATTGACCATAAGCCCGATGCCTAATAGAAGGGTCATGGCCATAAAAAGAATCATACCGATCAGATAGAAGCGCTCCTGCTTTTTTTTGTCTTCTATGGAATAGGCGCCTTCAATATAGATATCCCCTATGGATGCCAGCGCCCAGACAGGAACAAAGAAACGGGGCAGGGTCTCATTCCACAGTTGATGCCGGGCCGTAATCATCAGGATCAGCAGAGCCGTCAGACCGGCAATAAAGGGACTCATAAAACGGCGGATCTTTAATAGGCGGCTCAGCTCGTTGTGCAGATCTTCGTTCATGAGCTCTTCGGGCAGGTCCTGAAGGGTACGGCTTTTAGACTGGATGAATACAGCCGTAACAGCTGTCAGAAAAAAGATCAGATGATACAGAGTCATATTGAATCTCCCGGGTGTTTTGTACAGCCATCATATCATACCTGTCTGCAGGAACTGTATTTTTCTCACTATTAATTCGCATTAACTATTGACATTAGCTATCCCTAACTGTTAAATACAACCATAGAAAAATACAGGAGACCGGGATGATGCAGGTATTTATCCACCATATATATGAACTGAAGAAAGGGCTCAGAAGGCTTGTCCTTCATACCTGCCCTGTTGAGGAGATTGAGTTTGTGAAAATGAAACTGAAAAGGGAAAATATCCCCTGCATTCTCCATCAAATCAATACAAAGAAGGTCAATGTCTTTTTTGGCGAAGAGGTCTGCATTTCGGTTCTTAACAGATTCCACACTCTAAAACTGAACGAACTGACAGACCAGGAGGACTTTATACTGGGAACCCTCCTGGGATACGACCTCAAACTCCAGTGCCTGCGTTTTCTGGAACGCCAGGAAGCCGCCGGGGAATTAAACAGGCAACATGCCGTCAGGGCAATATAGATTTATTAGTAGGAGATTTTTATGACAGCAGTAATTTTCGGTTCCACCACAGGAAATACAGAAGCAGCCGCCGGGCTGATCGCCAAAGCCGCAGGAGAGGCGGATGTTTTTTCCATCAGCGGCTGCAGTGCTGAAAAACTGAATAGGTACGACACACTCATTTTCGGTACATCCACCTGGGGAATCGGTGATCTTCAGGATGACTGGGAAGAAAATCTGAGTATTCTGTCTGATGTGGACTTCAGCGGAAAGACAGTAGCCATTTTCGGTCTGGGTGATCAGGAAGGATATCCCGATTCATTTGTAGACGGTATGACACCTCTCAAGGCAGCTGTAGAAGAAGCCGGGGGAACAGTAAAGGGCGCCTGGCCCACTGAAGGCTATGAGTTTGACAGCTCTACCGCTGTGGAGGGCGACAGGTTTATCGGACTGGCACTGGATGAGGACAACCAGTCTGATCTGACTGAATCCCGCATAAAGGATTGGCTTGCAGACCTTTAGAGATCTACTTCTCTGAAGCTTTGTAAATTCTGTCCATAACCGCCCGGCCGATTCCCTCTTCCGGAATCCGTTCCGCATAGATACAGTCAATATCCTGCTGATCCAGGGAGTGGAGAGCTGAAAACAGCCGGGCGGCCGCTTCAACGGGATCTGCCGATGGTGACAGAACTTCCACCGCAGCATACCCGTTACCTTTTACTGCATCACTGTAGATCAGGGCCCCGGCATTCTGCCGAACCCTCACGAGGGCTGGATCATCCACGATATGGAGGATTTTCCGGGGAGAATAGTGCATTTCCAGCTGCCCCGGAGCCGTCGGGGATGTGGTGGTTCTGTTAAAAACGTCAACCGGCCCCAGAACAGCCTCTATCTCTTTACGGGTCAGACCGCCGGGTCTCAGAATAATAGGAGCCTCCCGGCTCAGATCCAGAACCGTAGATTCTACACCGACCCGGCAGGAGCCCCCTTCCAGCACCATATCGATCCGTGAACCCAGATCTTCTTCCACATGCTTCGCTTCTGTGGGACTCAGGTAGCCGAAGGAATTGGCCGACGGAGCGGCAACGGCGCCGCTGGAGAGCCTGATCAGTTCCAGTGCAATGGGATGGTCCGGCATCCGGATTGCCATGGTCTCCAGGCCGGAGGTCACAAGAGAGGGAATGATATCCCGTTTGGGAACAATGAGGGTCAGGGCACCGGGCCAGAACTTTTCGGCCAGATCATATATCCGCTGATCCTTGATATCCGCCAGCTCATCCAGTTTTTCCAGGTCGGCAATATGGGTAATAAGAGGATCAAAGCTGGGGCGTTTCTTGGCTTCGAAAATCCGTGCCACAGCCTGGGAGTCCAGGGCATTGCCCCCCAGCCCGTAAACGGTCTCCGTCGGAAAGGCCACCAGCCCGCCCTGGAGTATCACCTCTGCGGCTTTTTTTATATTTTCATCGCTGCTGCTGTATATCATTTCACTGTCCTTTAAACTGCTCAGACAAACTACTATAGAATAGACCCTTTTTCCAGTGAAAAACCAGCTTTTTAAGGAAGTATATACCCGAACAGCAACAAGATAGACCGTTTTAGAGAAGGTATCAGAAGGATGAGCGGAGGATCAGTCCTGGCGTCAAAACATCCTTTATCCCCTCCCTTTCTTCTGGAAAGGCTGCCGCCCGCTCTCCCATTTGTCTGAAATCGACAGAGAGGCTTGAGATTCCGCCGGAGACATACCGGAGGAGGGGAAAATCATTGTATGAGAGAATACCTACATCCTTACCGGGGATCCATCCTTTTTCTGACAGGAATGACAGAAGAGATACCAGATCCTGTTCAGTCAAAAGGATATAGGCGCCCCCCTTCTTTATTTCCTTCTCATTGAACCCGTCTATCACCTGCCCCGGGACAGCCTGTTCCGACAAGAAGGCTTTAAACGCAACAAAAGACTCTTCCGGGTGGGGATTATTACGGGCTCTGATCAGATTTAAACTCTCGTAGGCAGAAATACGGTTCCCCAGACCGGAAAGGGCATCTTTGAATCCTTCGGAAAAGTCCTGGCAGATCCAGGAACAGCCTTCGGGTCTGTAATCTCCCCGGTCCAGGATCAGAGTTTTAGCCGGCTCCAGTTTTTCCAGAAGCCTCCGGACAGAATCACCGTGAAAGGGTTTCACGATACAATGGGTGTAGCGGCTGCGGGTGGTCTCCAGCAGACTCCGGAGTATGTCATAACTGTTGTGATGGAAATAAACATCCGCCCTCACCCCTTCGGGCAGGGCAGAAGAAAAGGCATTATACAGAACCTGCATATAGGGGTTGAAACTGTTGAGAATAAGAAGGATTCTGGCCCCTCTGCTGATTCTGTCAGTCAGGAGGAAAAAGCCCTTCCCCGGAACCGAATCAATCAGTCCTTCCTGTTTCAGTATTTTATAGGCTTTAACCGCTGTCTCCCGGGCAACACCAAGGGCACCGCTTACTTCCGAAATGGAAGGGATTTTATCCCCGGGCTGGAGACGGCCCTGTTCAATGAGCCCGTGAATATGCTGAATAATGCCGCCGTACTTGGTACTCTGCCTCATGGTATTCAATTTTCCTCTTTTAAAGTTTATCGGTCAATGCCTTTTTCACCGGCCCTCCGATCCTGCCGGCTCCCCGTTGAATCATAATCCCTTCTAATTCACTAAGATTTATGCCCTGCCATGACTCGTGACTCATTTACAAATTCTTATTTTATGAGATAATGCAGCATGATAAAAATTGAAGAACTGACAAACGAAGATTGTATATATGCCATGGAAACCGGCGAATTCTCAGACAAGATTCTCGCTTCGGCTTCCAGAGTAATCATAATTCTGACTCAAAGCTGGTGCCCCGACTGGTGGGTACAGAAAAGGGTATTCCGGGACACGGAAGATACGGCAAATCTGAAGGTGTATTATCTGGAATATGATAAAAAAGACTTTAAATCCGAGTTTACGGGCTTTAAGGAAACAGTCTTTCAGAATGGACTTATTCCCTACCTCCGCTACTATAAAGAGGGAACTCTGGATTCTGAATCAAACTACAGCGGCAGACGCCAGATACGAAAATGGCTGAAGTCCTGAGTTCTCCCGGACAAACCGGCAGCCGGATAGCCGTTCCGGCCGTCATTTTAGCTGCCGCTCTGGGAGCCTCCAGCGGTCTGTACATCAAATCTCTGGGCTTCTCCAGTCTGGCCCTGACGGGCTTCAGAATGTGCATTCCTTTTTTCTTTTTTCTCCCCGGTATGATCAGGAAAAAGATGGTCTTCGGGCCTCCCCGGATGAGAAAACGGATTATCACAGCCTCTCTGCTCAACGGAATCAGAATGTTTCTGTATGTCATTGCCTACAAGCTGACCAGTCTGGCCAATGCGGTCGTCCTGGTCTACCTCTGGCCCCTGTTTGCCCTGATTCTCCATTCGGTTATGAAGAAAGAGAAACTCAAACTGCGGGAACTGGGACTGATTCTCCTGGCTATTTTCGGAGTTGTCCTGCTGAATTTTCAAAAAGGGTTTTCCTTCTCCCCCGACCATATGGCCGGCAACCTGTTCATGGCTCTGTCAGCCTTTCTGTTTTCCTTTACAGCCCTTATCTTCAAAGATGCCCTGGCGGATCACAGTGAAGGAGAAGTGGTTTACTTTCAGAATGCCCTGGGAGCCCTGGTGTTTCTTCCCTTTCTTCTGATAGAAGCCTCCTCTGCCCCTCTTCCGGAGATTCTCTGGGGGTCCCTATACGGTTTGTCTGTAGGTGTGGGAGCCTGGGCCTGTTTTTTTATTGCCCTCAAACGGCTGCCCGTCTTCCAGTACGGAGCCCTGACCTATGTGGAAGTCTTTTTCGGTGTCCTCTTCGGTGCTGTTTTTCTGGGAGAAAGTATAACGGGTTTTACTGTTACAGGAATCCTTCTGGTCCTTTCCGCCTCAGTTCTGTCCCGCTTTGCCCCGGAGCAAAAAAAAGCCTGAAACCGGTTGGAGGTTCCGGTTCCAGGCTGATCCTGTCTAATTCATTGATCAGTTAACTTTATTCTGAACCTTTCCATCCTGGAAGGCTTTCAGGTTGTCCACAGCAATGTTCATCAGTCTGCTTCTGGATTCCAGGGGAGCCCAGGCAATATGAGGCGTGATGAAACAGTTGGGGGCTTTCAGAAGGACATTGTCCGCCTTGATGGGCTCGGTGGATACAACATCCAGACCGGCAGCTCTTACCTTGCCGCTCTCCAGAGCTTCCTTCAGATCATCCTCTACAATAAGAGGTCCTCTGGAGGTGTTGATGATGATCACACCGTCTTTCATTTTGGCGATGTTGGCCTTGTTTACGATCCCTTCTGTTGAGGGGAACAGAGGACAGTGCAGGGAAATCACATCCGAGGCGGCCAGAAGTTCATCCAGTTCGGCATAGGCCATGGTGTCGCATTCCAGATCTTTGTTTTTGTACTCGTCAAAGGCCAGAACCTTCATACCGAAAGCCTGGGCGATTTTACCGGTGGCCTGACCGATCCGGCCATAGCCGATAATACCCATGGTCTTGCCCGCCAGCTCTGTAAGGGGAAAATCCCAGTAGCAGAAATCAGGACAGGCGGTCCATTTGCCCTCTTTTACTGTGTCCGCATGATCCTGCACATGATGGCAGATGTTCAGCAGCTGAGCAAAGGCAAACTGAGCTACAGCTGTGGTTCCGTAAGTAGGAATGTTGCACACAGGGATTCCTGCATCTGATGCAGCCTGCACATCCACAACATTGTAACCTGTGGCCAGAACACCGATATATTTGATACCGGGACAGGCTTTCAGGGTCTCTGCACTTAAGGGTGTCTTGTTTGTAATAACCGCTTCAGCATCACCGATTCTGCTGATAATCTCGGAAGCATCGGTTCTGTCATAGCAGGTAAAGTCTCCAAGAGCTTTCATTCCGTCCCAGGAGAGGTCGCCGGGGTTCAGTGTATATCCGTCCAATACAACAATTTTCATTTTTTAATCCTTTTCTGCTCTGTGATCAGCAGCATTTTGAAGTCATTACAGCTTCTGCGGAAGCAACGATATTTTCAACTGTAACACCATTTTTCTCAAGAAGTCTATCGTAGGGAGCGGATTCACCGAACTGGTCCTGAATACCGATTCTCTTGACTTTACCCTTGCCCATTTCGGCTGCAATTTCACAGACAGCAGAACCCAGACCGTTGAGGATATTATGGTCTTCTACAGTCACAATGCTTCCAATCTCTTCAATGGCGGCTGTAACAGCATCCACATCAAGAGGTTTGATGGTGTGCATATCCAGGAGGCGGACAGAGTGTCCTTTGGCTTCCAGCTCTTCGGCGGCAGCTACGGCTCTGGACATGATGTCTCCATTGGCAATAATGGCAATGTCATTACCCTCTTTCAGGGTAACGGCTTTTCCGATTTCAAACTCCGCATCCTCATCGTAGATGAAGGGGATGGGATCTCTTGTAAAACGGAGGTAAACGGGTCCGTAGTATTCGGCGGCCGCCTTAACCAGCTTCTTGGCTGAGTAATAATCGGCAGGCATAATCACAGTCATATTGGGGATGGTTCTGTAAATACCCATATCCTCAATACCCTGATGGCTGGCACCGTCGTTGGCAGGGGTGAATCCCCCGTGGGAACAGGCTACTTTCACATTCAGTTTGGGGTAACAGGCTTCCTGACGGATCTGCTCGCACATTCTCATGGAACCGAATACGGCATAGCTGGTGACAAAGGGAATTTTTCCGCAGGTAGCCAGTCCGGCGGCAACACCGGCGGCATTCTGTTCGGCAATACCCACATTCACATGCTGATCAGGCAGCTGCTCGAAAAAGGGGACGGTCTTACAGGACTTACCGATATCCGCATCCACCACATATATATCGGGATTGGCTTTCCCGAGTTCCAGTATCGCCTCTCCGTAGGCGTCTCTTGTTGCTTTTGACATTATTTTAATCCTCCCTCAACTTCGGCAATAGCCTGGGCAAACTGCTCTTTATCGGGAGCCACACCATGCCACATCACCACATTTTCCATAAAGGAAACGCCCCGGCCTTTGACTGTCTTTCCGACAACGACCTTGGGCATGCCGTTTTTCACGTCTCTGATTGTATCCAGAACATCCACAATCTCTTCCATCTTGTGGCCGTCAATGCCGTGGGTTTCACAACCGAAGGCGGCAAACTTGCCTTTCAGGTCTCCCGTAGGCATTACAACGTCACAGGTGTTGTCATTCTGAAGGTTGTTGTTGTCAACAAAAATCACCAGGTTGTCCAGCTGGTATTTCACAGCGGTCATCACGGCTTCCCAAATCTGACCTTCCTGGGATTCACCGTCACCCACAACACAGAAAACTCTGTAGTCTTTCTTGTCCCGTTTGGCGGCAAGAGCCATTCCAACGGCTGTGGAAAGGCCCTGTCCCAGAGAACCGGTACTGATATCCACACCGGGGCAGACCTTCATGTCGGGGTGGCCCTGCAGGATGGAGCCCTCTTTTCTGAGGGTATAAATGGTATCAAAGGGGAAGTACTCCCGCAAAGCGAGGGCAGAATACAGAATGGGGCAGACATGTCCTTTGGAAAGGACGAAACGGTCCCGGTCAGCCCACTTGGGGTCTTCGGGTTTTACATTCATCTCATCAAAATAAAGGGCTGTTACAAAGTCAGCGGCAGAAAGTGAACCGCCGGGGTGTCCGGACTGAGCTGTATGAATCATGGTCAATGCAGTTTTTCGCATCTCTATGGCCTTCTCTTTCAGATAAGCCACTTTTTCATCTCTGGTCATAAGGGAAATGGTCTCCTTGAAATCCCGATGCAATCCCGGAGACGGGAGGCATAGGCTGTTTTTCATATTTTGTATTCAAAATATTTTCTACAAAAACTATGTTAGAGTGAGTTTCTGAAATTGTCAATGTTTTTTTTAGCTCCCATTAAAGACCCGGCTTTAAAGAGCGTTGATGAAATGTTTCTGACAAAAATCGGGAAGGACAGATATAATATCCCCATGAAAAAGATTGAGTTCACAAAAAAACAGAGTATTTCTCTTTTTATTCTGGTAGTATCTCTGATTCTGCTGCTGGGGCTGGGTACCGGAATTTTTGCCAGGGACGGAAAGATCAGCATGGCTGTTCTTCCTTTTGAAAATCTGAACAGGGATCCCGAACAGGATTACCTGTCGGGGATCATCGGTTCCATCGTCCGTCAGGATCTTTCTGTTTCGGGAATGGTCTTTCTTGTGGACAGAAACAACATGGAAGATGTGCTCAATGAACAGAAGCTCCAGTTCACAGGGGTGATGGATGACAAACGCATCATAGAGACAGGCCGCCTGGTGGGAGCGGAATACATTCTGAAAGGGGGCTATGTTTTCCTGGGACAGGATCTTTTTCTCAATCTGGATCTGATCAACACCGAAACAGGCCGGAGCTACAGTTTTTCAGAACGGGGCTATCAGGAGAATACGGTCCACGCCCTCACAGAAAAACTGATCCTCCATCTCACGGGATCAGAAATGAGTTTCCAGTCGGACAGCGGAGATAAATCCATCATTGCCGTCAGCCAGCAGGAGCCCGGCCGGGTTCTCCTCTTCTCTCCCCTTATTGATGCCCGGGTCTATGTGGACGGAGAGTTTGCCGCCTATACTCTGGGAGATATGACCGCCCCCCAGGAGCTGATCCTGCCGGCAGGAGACCACAGCATCAGAACTCACCTGAGTAAGGACTTCGGTGTGGTCCAGGCCCCGGAGGTTCTCTTTTCCGACTGGTATGAAGAGTTCACTCTGGAATCGGGACAGACCCTTGTGCTGGAAGACAGAACGACTCACTTCAATTCCATTCTTTATGATATGCAGCAGGTTGTCAGAAAAAGAACGGATCTGGTGCCCGGATCTCAGGACACGGTAAGGGTGGAGCATGACAGCGGATTTACCGACAGAGAAGGCAAAGAGGTTCCCATAGTTCTACAGATCAGCTTTTTCGAAAATCCCCCTGCCGAGGGAAGCGGTGGAAACGATGAAAGCGGCGGAAGCGCCACCGCCCTGGTTCATATGAAATACGACGGAGAAGAGTACAATCTGAAGTTCGACTGCCCGGCGGGGGAGTCGGAAGATTTTGAGCAGATCATCGGCAAAGTGAAGCTGAGCATTGATCTCAGCTGTTATTCAGAATACCGCTGGACAATGGACTACAGTATCTGGCGGCAGGACATCTATCAGGGACTTCACCGGGAAGAACCCCATCAGGAGCCCTGGAATCCCTGAAAAACGGGACTCTCCTTCCTGTAGGCTGCCGGTGGCACACCGTAGCGCTCCCGGAACAACCTGTAAAAATATCCCAGGTTGTCAAATCCCAGGGAGAGGGCAATATCCAGAACCGCCTTGTTGGAGTGTTCCAGCATCAGAGCCGCCCGCTCCATCTTCAGGCTGTTAAGCCAGGAAGAAGGGGTGATGCCCAGAAACCGGCGGAAAGACCGGGACAGGTGTTCTGCAGACTTATCAGACATCCGGGACAGATCGGCAACAGTCAGAGCCTCATCCATCCGTCCCTCCACTTCCAGAATCAGAGACTTCATCCAAAGAGGAAGGTGCTTCTGTTCACCCTTGTCAGGGGGACCGAGCAGCTCAGCCGCAATATTCAGAAAGAAGCGGTTCAAAAGAATATCACCGTATTCCGTTTTCTGATAGAGGAAGAGCTGCTCCAGATCTTCCAGAATACGGATATTCTGATCTCCCGTCATGTGAACGGCGATCCGTCCGTTGCTCAGGAATGAGGAAAACAGCTCTTCCAGATGCAAAGTTCCCAGAACCGCCTCCCAGTGGGAGACGGGAATAATCAGATTAAAAAAGTCCACCTTCCGGCCGCTGAGGCTGTGAAAGTCCTCTTCCCGGATAGACAGCAGATCTCCCTCTTTCATCATCAGATCCTCCGAATCAAAATGATGAGTCAGTTCTCCTTCAAACAGATAGTAGAACTCAAAGACTTTCTCGTGTCTGTGCCGGGGAAAGGTCCACAGCTTATGAGACTGCACCCTGTAGAGGATATAATGAAAGGGAGTTATATCTCCCAGCTGTACCGTGATGGCATCTTTCGGGTCTTTATCCATAAAATATCAAATAGTTATAATAAAATATCAGATAAAATCAAGAATATATCAAATGAATAACATTAAAATTGGTTTTATAATAGAGACCGGCATAATATGCCTGAAGGAAGATGATTATGAGTAAGGAATTTAAATTTCCAGCTGATTTTACATGGGGCTCGGCAACAGCCTCATATCAGATAGAAGGAGCCTGGCAGGAAGACGGACGCAGCGAATGTACATGGGACCGTTTCTGCCGCCGCCCCGGCAAGGTAATCGGTGGAGACACAGGCAACAATGCCTGTGACCACTACCACCTCTACAAGGAAGATGTGGCCCTTATGAAAGAACTGGGTCTGAAAAACTACCGCCTGTCCACCGCCTGGCCGCGCATCATCCCCGACGGGGAAGGTGCCGTCAACCAGAAAGGTCTGGACTTCTACAGCCGCCTTGTGGATGAACTTTTAGGAGCCGGGATCGAACCCCTTATCACCCTGTTCCACTGGGACCTGCCCCAGGTTCTTCAGGATAAATACGGCGGCTGGAAAAGCCGGAAAACCGCAGATCTTTTTGCCGATTATGCCGATGTGGTCAGCCGTCACCTGGGAGACCGGGTCAAGCGATGGGCCACCATAAACGAAATACTCTGTTTTACAACCCTGGCCCACAGGGATGATGTCCATGCCCCCGGTGGAGCCGAAGGAATGGATGTGGCCAACCAGGCCACCCACCACGCCCTGGTAGGTCACGGCCTAGCGACTCGTGTCCTCAGAAAAAATGTACCCGGAGCGATTATAGGTCTGGTGGACAATAATGATGCCAGCTGGCCTGTTCTGGATACTCCCGAACACAAAAAAGCCGCCCGAAAAGCCTGGAAAGACAGAAACGCCCAGCGCCTGTTCCCCATTATGACCGGAGAATACGACGAGGAAGCCTATGTCCGGGAGTTCGGCAAACTCCCCGAATATACGGCTGAAGATATGAAGATCATCAGTGAGCCCACCGATTACTTCGGCATCAACTACTACAGTGCCGCTCCCGCCAGGGCGGCGGACAATGCCGCCGGGTATGAGCTGGTGGAGGTCCCCAAAGCCTACCCCCGCACCGATATGGGCTGGCCCGTCACACCGGATGCCCTGTACTGGAACCTGATGTACATGAAGGATTTCTTTCCCGAAATGCCCGTGTATATAACAGAGAACGGAATGGCTGCCGCCGACAGCATCAGCGAAGACGGCCGGGTTTACGACTATGACCGGATTGAGTATCTGAGGAGCCATCTCCGCTCCTGCCACAGAGCCATTGAAGACGGTGCCAATCTGAAAGGATACTACCTCTGGTCCCTGATGGACAACTTTGAGTGGGCCTGGGGTTACGGCAAGCGCTTCGGCATGATCCGGGTGGAATATGACACTCAGAAAAGGATTCCCAAGGAATCAGCCCGCTATTACAGTCAGGTTATGGCAGAGAACCGCGTCCTCTAGGCTTTAGCAGTTGCGGTCTCCGGGCAGAGATCTGTACCGGAGATCCTGTTAGTGATTCTCTTCAGTAAAAATGGAAATCTGCTTCTTCAGGGTATCAATGGTGCCCTGAAGAAGATCCAGAGTCCTGCTGGCCAGGCTGATATTCTGAACCTGCCGGGAGGCGCTTTCATCTATCCGTGAAATGCTGGCCATCACATCCTCTCCGATATGCTCCAGCCTTTTAAATCCTTCACTGATAACAGGAATTTCATTCTCCGTTTTTTCTGCGGCCGTTTTAACATCTTCTGCCGATAAACTGAGATCTCTGATACTGCTATCCAGCTTTTTAAAATGGCCTGTCATATGTTCTGCAGACCGGTCGGCTTTCTCCAGAGATTCTGATAAATCATCAATTCCCGTCAGGATGGAACTGAAGGAATCCTCTGTTCTGAGACCGGCATCATTGGCATCCTGCGCCCTGGAGACAATACTGTTGATCCTCTCTTCTATGCTTTTGGAGCTTTCCGATGACTGGGTGGCCAGCTTCCGTATCTCATCTGCAACCACAGCAAAACCTCTTCCCGCGTCACCGGCGTGGGCCGCTTCGATGGCGGCATTCATCGCCAGAAGATTGGTTTGTGCAGCAATGTCCTGAATCATTCCGACCAGTCCCACAATATCGCTGACATTGTCATTCATATCCTGAATAATCCTGTTGGTTTCCGAAAGATTGCTCTTTCCATCCTTCGCCAGGGAGATCAGAGAATCAGAATACTCCTTCTGTACACTGAAATTCCGGCTTAATTCATTGAGTTCTGTGCCCACCTGATTAATCAGCTCCGAAGAATCCTGTACCGTGGAAACCTGGGTGTCCGCCTTGCTGTTCAGATCATCCACCTGACCGGAAATACTCCCCAGAGAGGCTCCGGATTCATGGATTTTCTGGTTCAGTTCTTTCATTCCCTGCGAGATACCGCTGGTCTGACTGTCGATGTTTTCCATCAGGGAAGCCGTCCTGGAAATGACCTCGCTCAGTTCTTCATGAATCTTGCTGCTTTCATCACGGGACAGGCGGATTCCGGAAATGATTCCCATCAGATGGTCGGTAAAACTGTTGAAATTCTCCGCAAGAGACCCCACCTCATCCATCCTGTCTATGGTCAGTCTCTGTTCAAGGTCGCCGGTCAGAATCCGGTTTGTATGATCTGAGATACGTCTCATCCTTTTGACAAGTGAACCGGTCATAAGGGTTATGATAAGAAACAGAAAGAGGGAAAGGCCCAGAATGATCAGGGTGATCTGTCTGGTAAAACGCCACAGGGACGCCAGACGCAGGCTGTTCTCCAGAACATATCCTGTATACCAGTCCCAGTCTTCAAAATAACTGTAGATAACCCACTGCGTTCCCCCTGAGGTATCAATCAGAAACTCACCGGATTGTCCGTTCAGCAACCGGGATTTCCCATCAGCCGCCAGAATCTCCTTCAGGGCAGTATCATCAAGAGACAGAATGATCTGTGCATCTCCATTCACAATAAAGGGGGACAGATCATTTTCTCCCAACTGAAGATACTTCTCATTCAATGCCTCCAGGACCTCTTCCTGAATAACGCTGACATCTTCAGAAGCTGATGAAACGGCATCGCTGTCTGAATAATCTGTTTCCACTAGCCTGAGCCGCTCATTCAAATCATTTCTGTATAATGAGGCAATCTCTTCCCTGAAAATATAGACTGCGGCACTGACGGAACTCACAAGAACAATGAGGACTGCCAGAAGAAACAGAAGATTCAGTTTGAGTTTCAGAGACATCGCCATAATCAATTCCTTCCTTATATCACACAATAAAAAACTGCTAGTTCTTTAATCATATATCAAATCCATACACCATGCCTGATTATTCTTCATAATTCGTCCTTATGACTGTTGGATGATATATACTTTCAAAGTAAGAGGAGTTTGGAAATGAGTCAGAAAATCCTGAAATACCTGTCTTCAGAACTTGAGGATCTGAAATCAAAAGGTCTCTTTAAAGCTGAGAGAATCATCACAACACCCCAGAGAGCCCGAATTACCGTACAAGACGGCCGGGAGGTGCTGAACTTCTGTGCCAACAACTACCTGGGACTGGCAGACAATCCCGAGTTGATTGCAGCGGCACAGAAATCCCTGGAGGACTACGGCTACGGTCTGTCATCGGTACGTTTCATCTGCGGGACCCAGACCATCCATAAGGACCTGGAAAAATCCATTTCGGATTTCCTGAAAACAGAAGACACCATTCTGTACTCTTCCTGTTTTGATGCCAACGGAGGACTCTTTGAAACCCTCCTGGGGCCGGAGGATGCCATCATCAGCGATGAACTGAACCATGCCAGCATCATCGACGGGGTCCGTCTGTGCAAAGCCCGCCGCTACCGTTATAAAAACAATGATATGGCCGACCTGGAAGCCCGCCTCAAAGAAAGCGCCGATGCCCGGTTCCGTCTGATTGCCACGGACGGCGTGTTTTCCATGGACGGTGTGATTGCCGATCTGGAAGGCATCTGTGATCTGGCGGACAAATACGATGCCCTTGTGATGGTGGATGACTCCCATGCGGTGGGATTTATCGGAGCCAGCGGCGCCGGAACCCCCGAATACCGGGGTGTTCAGGACCGGGTAGACATTATAACCGGAACCCTGGGAAAGGCTCTGGGAGGTGCCTCGGGGGGATATACCTCGGGAAAGAAGGAGATTATCGCCTGGCTGCGGCAGCGCTCCCGTCCCTACCTTTTCTCCAACTCTCTGGCACCTGTTATGACAGCAACAGCCCTGAAAACCATAGAGCTTCTGGGCAGCGGTTCCGAACTCAGAGAACAGCTGAAGGCCAACACAACCCTCTTCCGGCAGGGTCTCAAAGAGGCGGGTTTCACCATTGTGGAGGGAGAGCATCCCATTGTTCCCCTGATGCTGGGAGATGCGGCTCTCGCCGGAAAGATGGCCGGTCTGCTATTGGACAAAGGGATTTATGCCATCGGTTTCTCCTACCCTGTTGTCCCCATGGACAAAGCCCGCATCCGGTTCCAGATGTCCGCCGCCCACAGTACCGAAGATGTTGAGTTCGCTCTTAAGCAGATCAGGGCCGCCGGAACAGAACTGGGGGTCATTGAATGAAAGCCCTTGCCAAGACAAAAGCCGAAACCGGCCTGTGGATGATTGATGCCCCCAAACCCGAATACGGCCCCAACGATCTGCTTATAAAAATCAAAATTACCGCCATCTGCGGTACGGATGTCCATATCTACAACTGGGACAAGTGGTCTCAGTCCACCATCCCCGTTCCCATGATAACAGGCCACGAGTTTGTGGGTACTGTGGAAGCCGTGGGAAGCGAAGTGGCCGGATTCAAAGCCGGGGACAGGGTGACAGGAGAAGGACATCTGACCTGCGGACACTGCCGCAACTGCCGGGCCGGAAAACGGCACCTGTGCCGGAACACCGAGGGTATAGGGGTCAACCGGACCGGTTGCTTTGCCGAATATCTGGTTCTCCCGGCGGACAATGCTTTCAAACTGGATGATTTTATATCAGATGAAGCGGCAGCCATATTCGACCCCTTCGGCAATGCCGTTCACACAGCCCTTTCATTCGATCTGGTGGGAGAGGATGTACTGATTACAGGAGCCGGACCCATCGGAATTATGGCTGCTGCCGTAACCCGCCATGCAGGAGCCCGTTATGTAATCATCACCGATGTAAACGACTACCGCCTGAACCTGGCCCGGCAGATGGGTGTGACCCGGGCCGTGAATATCGCCACGGATAATCTGAATGACATTATGAGTGAACTCCATATGCTGGAAGGTTTTGATGTGGGGCTGGAAATGTCCGGTAATGCGGCTGCCCAGGCTCAGCTCTTCGAAAAGATGAACAACGGCGGCCGGGTAGCCCTGCTGGGAATTCCTCCGGGAGACAGCACAGTAGACTGGAACCAGATTATATTCAAGGGCCTTCATCTGAAGGGAATCTACGGCCGGGAGATGTTTGAAACATGGTATAAAATGGCCGCCATGATCCGTTCGGGCCTGGATATCACCCGCATTATCACCCACCGCATGCCGGTGGATGAGTTTGAGCGGGGCTTTGAAATTATGAGGGGCGGACAGGCCGGAAAGATACTTCTGTACTGGGAATGATTCCTCCCCTTTTTACGGGTGTCCCCGGCCCTGGAGGCCGGGCGGGCTGTCCGGGGGTTCCGTCCGGCCTTCCCGGCCGGACCCTTCGGCCCCTCCCATCCCTGACACGGAATGCTTCATAAATAAAGACAACGGGATTGTCTGACCCTGCCGGGAAGCATATAGTGAGTTATGGATAATCTCAGAAAGCAGAAGACCCTTTACAGCATGAGCTATTTCACCATGTTCAGCGCCATTGCCGCCCTCTATCCCTTTCTGCCCCTGATACTGCAGAGCAAGGGTTTCGAGCCTTCCCGGATCGGATACCTATTGGGCAGCTATGAAATGTTCAGCATTATGGGACTGATGGTGATAGGCCATTTCTATGACCGCTTCCGCTCTCCCAGGCGGACAATGTTCATTATCTGCCTCCTTTCCATTCTGATTCTCTATCTGATTGCCCGGGAACAGTCCCTCCTTCTGCTTGTTCCCTTCAGCCTGGCCCTGGGCTTTGTGATCAAATCACCCGCGTCCCTGCTGGATGCCCATTATGGGCAGAATGTTGAGGATGCGGAAACCTCCTACGGGAAAATCCGTCTTTACGGCAGTCTTGGTTTTTTTGCAACGGCCATGACCATACAGCTCACCGGAATTGTGGAAGCCCACCGCCCCTACTCGGTGTTCGGAGGATTTTGCTTTTTTATGGCTCTCACCATGGCCCTCCTCCCCTCCCTTCCCAAAGCGGATCAGCAGCAAACGGAAAAAGAGCATATATCTCCATTAAAAACAATGAAAACCTTTCCGCCCGTATTCTGGGCGGGTCTGGGTATAGCTTTTTTCAACCATCTGGGTATGTCGGGGCATTACACCTTTTTCTCTCTGCTTATGGATAATAAATTCGGCCGGGCCGATGTGGGCGGGCTCTGGGCCATAGGCCCCCTGTTTGAACTGCCCCTGTTCTTTTTCTCAGCCCGTCTGCTGCAGAAACTGGGGATCAGAAAACTCTGGATTCTGGGACTGGCGGCCGGCTTTATCCGCATGCAGGTCTACTCCCTGTCCGGATCTCTTCCGCCTCTGTATGTGGTTCAGATTCTGCACAGCGCCTCATTCGGCTTTAACCATCTGTGTATGGTGACTCTCATCACACGGACAGTACCGGCCGGGAGCAGAGGGCTGGCCATGGCTCTCTTCTCGGCGGTGGCCATGGGTCTGTCACTCTTTGTGGGAGGATTTATGGGGGGATGGATTCTGCACCACAGCAGCTATACAGTACTGTTCCAGGTGCTCTCCGCCGCTCCCCTGATGGGAATGGCGGGGACTCTGATATTTCTCAAAACAGAAGATCTGAAGCTATCAAAACCCTGACAGGAAAACGGATACTCTACGGAGATAGTCTACAGAGTCAGAACCCTTTCCCCCTCTGAGTTCATTTCGGTAATGGAAAACTCCTTGGTCCCCAGATCCGCATCCAGACGGATCGACTGATCCCCCAGACTCCGGAGAATGGACAGCTTTCCTTCCGCGGAAGACGCGAGCACTTCAAAATCCCCGGCAAAGGCGTGATGGCTGTTCCGCAGCTTCATCAGACTCATCAGACCGGCCACGACGGGCCGCTCTGTTTCCCCGGCGATCTCGTCCAGAGTAAACCCGTGGCGGTTAATGTCCCGCCCGTTCTTTGTCTCTTCCACCAGATCAATATCATTGGCACCGGCCAGCATTCCCACATAGTACACCTGAGGAATCCCGGGAGCAAAGAACTGAATGGCTCTGGCCAGCAGATAGGCCTGATCATCCTCTCCCAGGGCGGAGTAGTAGGTACAGTTGATCTGATAGATATCCAGATTATTATACTCAGCCGAGCTGTAGCGCCGGTTCACATTGGAGCCCTTCTCATACAAGGCACTGCAGGTCATTTCCACCTCTTCAGGAGTCAGAAGATCCGCCACATCCACCACGCCGATGCCGTCATGGGTATCCAGAGTGGTGTACTGATTGGACGGACACTGCACAAGCCATTCACCCAGTCTGTCGGCACGGCCGCTGTACAGGGCATGGAGCACAAGCATGGGGAGGGCAAAATCATAGATGGAATAGCCCTTATCCGCCAGTTTCATGGGAATGGAATAATGCTCATGGATCTCCGGCAGGAGTTCCACCTTTTTCTTAGCCATTTCATCCCGGATCTCTCCCAGGATCTCCCAGATTTCCGGTTCCAGGAAGAAACAGGATGTGCCGACTTTCTTGGTAACATAGGCAAAGGCATCCAGACGGATCATGGCCGCGCCCTGATCTGCCAGAAAGTTCAGAGAATCGAGAATATAATTCTTTCCGGTTTCTGATTTTATATCCAGATCAATCTGTTCTTCCGAGAAGGTGCACCACACTTTCCGGGGCGTTCCGTCATCATGAGTTATTTCGATCCAGGGAGCCCGGGGTTTCCGGGTGTAGATTTTGGCAAGTTCCTCTGTTGTAAACTCCCCTTCCGGCTTGACCCGGTCCACAGGAAGAAAGAGCCCGGCCCAGGGACTGTCATCGCCCTTGCCGGCAAAGTCTTTAAACTCGGCAGACTGCCGGGAAAGATGATTGACCATAAAGTCCACCACCAGATCATACTGAGAAGAAATCCGTCTGATATCCTCCCAGCCGCCGAAGGCGGAATCCACCTCTTTGTACCCGAGTGGAGAAAATCCCCGGTCTCCGGAAGACGGGAAAAAAGGGAGAATATGAACTCCCTTTACACAACCCTTCAAAGGCCCTTCCAGAGCTTCGTGAAGTTCTTTCAAATTCGTCCCCAGAGAATCGGGGTAGGTTATCAGCTGTATACCGTTTTTCATAAATAATGCCTCTTTCGCTCAAACCGCTCTGCTGCGGTCTGAAAAGACATTGCAGAGAGCGGGTTTTGAGTTTATTTAATGGAGCCTGCCACCATACCTTTAATGATATGTTTCTGGGCCGCCAGGAAGAAGATGATGATGGGCACCATGGCCATCAGAATTGCCGTCATAATCAGGTCCCACTGCTTGACGTAGGCACCGGCAAAGTTGGCAACAGCCAGGGGAATTGTCTGAATCCTGTTTCCTTTTCCCAGAACAAGGAGAGGCAGCAGATAGTCGTTCCAGATCCAGATTCCATTGAGAACCATAACGGTGGCGTGTATGGGTCTGAGGATGGGTGCAATTACGATATAGAAGGTCTGAAAACGGTTGCATCCGTCAATTTTGGCCGCCTCTTCCAGCTCATAGGGGATGGATTTGATAAAGCCGTGGTACAGAAAGACCGACAGGGAACATCCGAATCCCACATAGGCCAGAACCATTCCGAAATAGGTTCTCAACAACTTCAGCCCTGTGAGGGTATAAACGGTTCTGAACCAGGACAGCAGGGGAAACATGACAATCTGAAAGGGGATAACCATGGCAGCGACAAAGATAAAAAAGATTGTATTGGACAGTCTGGTCTTCGTCCTCACCAGAACCCAGGCGGCCTGGCTGGAGAGCATGGTGATGGCCAGCAGGGAGACAACGGTAATAATGATGGAAGAACGGAAAGAACCGGGATAACGGATATTGCCGTTGGTCCAGATACTCACCATATTTCTGCCGATCTGCGTCCAGTCCTCGGGCATACCCAGAGGATCTACGGTAATCTGAAAAGCATCCTTGGCAGAGTTCATCAGAACGATTAAAAAAGGAAACAGAAACGCCAGAAAAAGGAGGGCTGTAAATATTTCCAGAACGATGGGGTGCTTGGATTTATTCATCACATTTCCACCTCTTTCTTTTTATTTATGGAAACCTGTACAAGAGAAATCACAATCAGCACAAGGAAGAAGATAACAGCCTGAGCCTGAGCCATGGCCATCTGAAGTTTCACAAATGCCGTATTGTAGATATTGAGGGCCAGCAGCTCGGTTCCGAACAGGGGCTTACCCATAAACATGGTGGAAGGCCCGCCGGCGGTGAGTGATACGTTCACATCAAACTGCTTGAAGGACTGCACCAGAGTCAGGAACATGGTAATGGTAAAGGCCTGGGCAATCATGGGCACCGTAATGTGCCGGATTCGTTCAGCTGTACTGGCACCGTCAATTCTGGCAGCCTCATGGAGTTCCGCCGGAACAGATTCCAGGGCAGCCACATAGATCATCATGATATAACCGGCATACTGCCAGGTTCCCACAACAATCAGTGCCAGCACCGCTGAGTTCCTGTTGGCAAGAATCAGATTTTTCGGATCTGTGAGGAAAGAGAAAGCCGGGATGAGATCTCCCAGAGAAGGAATGGCGTTATTGAAAATAAACTGCCAGATATAACCGAGGATCAGTCCTCCGATCAGGTTGGGAATGAAGAACCCGACCCTGTAGATATTTCTGAATTTAAGTTTGCTGGTAACAAAAACAGCGAGAAGAAAGGCGGTAATATTGATAGCCACCATATTCAGTACCGTATAAACAACGGTCAGTATGAATGAATAGTTGAAAGAGGGATCTTTAAAACTGTCGGTGAAATTTTTAAACCCGACAAATTCCAGAACCTCATTGGCACGGGCTGCGGAACTCCAGTTGGTAAATGAGTAAAAAGCACCAATAAAAAAGGGAATCACCACAACCATGAGGAAGGCAAATAATATGGGTGAAAGGAATACCCAGAAAACGATTCTGTTTTCTTGTTTATCTGTCATTTGTATTCGTCCTGAAAAAAAGGGACGGCTCCCTCAGGGGAACCGTCCCTGCAATCATAATTGATTATCTGTTCTGAAAAGCTTCAGTCATCAGCTGGACAAACTGAGCTTTATCGATAGCACCGTTGGCAAACTGGTTGTAAATGGGTGCCAGTGTCTGGTCTCTGAAATCTCCGGAGAAGAGATACTGATTCCAGGAGTAAACGCCGCCCTTGGCAGACCATTCCTGTACGGACTTGGAAAGCTGACCGGCAGGATTCAGATTCACATTAGCATAGGCAGGGATCATTCCGGCCTCATTAACCATGAAGTTCTGACCTTCGGCTGTGAAAACCATATCGTTCAGGAACTGTTTGGCGGCTTCAACATTCTTGGAATCTTTGTTGATCACGTAGAATGAAGGAGCGGAAACAAAGATTCCCTCTGTATCTGCTTTCATGGAACCGTGGGGAGCGAATCCCATTTTAAAGGTGGCATTGGCCTGAGCCATGTTGGGATCAGTCCAGTTACCCTGATGCAGGAAGACAGCTTTTGAAGTAGCAAAAGCACCAACCTGAGAGTCATAGTTCCCTGTAGTCAGGACAGCGGGGTCAGCATACATAAACAGCAGCTCTACCCAGTCGGCATACTCGCCGAGTCTCTTGGCATCAACTTTACCGTCCAGAAGATCCTGTGCGGCAGACTGATCGCCGTAGGGAAGACCGTTGGAAAGGAGGGAGTTGAAGTTGTGGTGAGCGGTTACCCAGCCCATTTCGGGTCCGGCGGCCATGGAAACAACTGAATCCACACCCAGCTCTTCCTTCATGCCGTCAAGCTTTTCAAAAGCAGCTTTGTAAGCATCATAGTTTGTCAGAGACGCAGGATCGATACCGGCTTTGTCCAGCATATCCTTGTTATAGGCCATACCCCAGCCTTCTACGGCTACAGGAAAACCTACAGTTTTTCCGTCCACTGTAAAAGCGACAGAAGTTTCTTTTGTCCAGGGTTCGCCGGACATATCCAGAATGATACTTTCCCATTCTTTGTAATCTTCAATACCGGCAATGATGAAAATATCGGGCATTTCACCTGCGGCATAATCAGCTCTCAGCTGCTGTCCCAGAGTGATGGAAGAGCTTCCGCCCACTGATTTCATAATGGCTTCATGTCCGGTTTTTTCGGCCCAGAGAGCACCGTATGCCTGAAGCTGGGGATCGATTTCGGGCTTGTTCTGAACAAGAGTGACAGAACCGCCGCCCTTTACCTCTTCAGCAGCCTTGGGGGCATCAGCTTTTTTTGAACAACCAACCAGTGCGGCAAGCACTGATAAAGTCAGAAGAACTGTGAGAATTCGTTTCATGATTTCCTCCGTTGATTTGGAATGGAACGCAATGGTAACGTTTCCATCAATAATACTATAATACCCTGACTTTTTTATATGTCAAGGAATTTTTACAACTTTCGGAACCGTTTCCATTATAAATCGGTCTCCAAGGATAAAGTATAGGAAGAGTTCTGTGGAAATTCCATTTAATTTCCATGAAATTGGAAAGAGAGACTGTAGAGAGGAGGCAGACTCAGCTGTTTCGGTCAATGATCTCCGGCTGAAGAACAGTCTGAAGAAGCTGCTTCTCTTCACCGTCTTCACGCTGCCGGACCATCTCAATAACCATTTCTGCAGCCCTGGTTCCCAGGATCTCCGCAGACTGCCTGATGGTGGAAAGCTTCATGAATTTCGAGGGGAAGATATCATCGTATCCTATTATGGAAACATCCCGTCCGCATTCCATACGGGCCTGTATCCCGCCGTAGGCCAGGGTATCGGAGAAGTAGAAGATACCATCCAGAGACTGATCATTCAGGAGGGAGAGGCTGATATCATAGCACTCCTCCTCCGAATTGATGCACAGCTCGGAGACATGGATGCCCCCTGTTTCTTCCGCACGCCTCCGGAACCCCTGGAACCGGTCAATCTGCTGCTGAGATCTGTCGGTGAGTCCGATCATCATTATTTTCTTACACTGCCTGGAAATAAGATAATCCGCCGCCATAACGCTTCCCTTCACACTGTCGTAGGTTATATAACTGGAATCGGCATCGTGATAATCTACATACAGGAAGGGGATTTTATGGAAATTCAGGATCTCCTGCTCTGCAGCCGTCAGAGGGGGGTCCCCCAGAGTCAGTACAGCTGTCAGCCTCTGCTCTATAATATGGTGCACCACAGATTCATGTCCGTGATCCGTACTGAATATCATAATATTGAATTGATGGTTTTTCAGACAGGCATGAATATGCTTGATCAGCTCAAAGAAGAACTGGTTCTCCACAACCGGCAGCAGAAGGCCGACTGTTGCGGTGGAATGGGACTGGCGGACAAGCATTCTGGCGGCACCGTTGGGAACATAGTTCAGTTCCTTCGCAATGCGGAGAACCTCTTCCCGGGTGCTGTCCTTGACATTGGGACTATTGTTCAGAACTCTGGAAACTGTTCCAATGCCGACTCCGGCTTTTGCCGCTATATCCTTAATTGTAACCTTTCCGCTCACCCTATCATCCGCCTTGAAATCCATCAATAAGTGGAAATTATAGCATACAAATGCAAACGTTTCCACTTTTATTTTCCTAAAATAAAATCCCGGAGTAACAACTGGAAAGCTTCCGATTGTTGCATATATTAATAGATAAAGACCGGCTTTCAGTAAACCCGGCGGGAGGAATATATAATGAAGAAAAAAATACTGACGGCATTACTGCTTGCGACAATCCTAATCCTGTCATCCTGTGAATTGACTGAAGGAGACACATACAACATATGCCTACGCCCAGGACTGGTTCAGATCCACAGAAGTTACAGCCGATACCACATGGGATATTGTGAAACTGAGTCTTTCAGACCAGTCCTTTGAAGTTTCAGAGGCAACCCTCAGCAGCAGCTCGGATCTCAGTGACTACACAGGCACAACCCAGGGGAGCATCACAGAGGTGGACTCCAATACACTGGAAATGGAAGTGGAAGCCAAATACTACGACGGCAGCTGGCTAAATTATAATGATTATATCAGCGCTTTGATGGATTTCGGGTTGAGTGAAACTGATGCAACATCTCAAGCTGACAGTACATATATCACAACAACCATCAACTACCAGGTCTCCGAAGAACCGGCGTCCCTCTATATCGACGGCATCAACGAATTCAGCGGAACCTATTACATCAGTGAAATAGCGGCAGTGGTCAACGAATAAACAACCCTCTCCCCTCAGGCTGATCTCTATACCAACCACAATCAGATGAGGGGAAATATTCAAATTCCCTGTTTTCCGGCTGCAGGGACTTGCGGATGTATAATGAAACCATCTACTCTCATTGTTGTATTTAAAAGTATTGATCCATTGAATATACCCTTAAGGGGTAAATATTTTAAAACAGGAATAACCGGATAATTAAATGAATTTAAGATTAAGCACAGCAGTCCTGCTGATAACCCTGACGGCAGGGAGCCACCTGTATGCCTCTGAAGCAGTCAAAAAGGCGGAAACCCTGGTTACGGATTTCAGGGAAATTGTCTTCCGCCAGGATACGGGAGACTCTGAAATCAAATCCGAATTCGATGAGGTGATGAAAGAGTTCAGAACCCTCAGTCTTGAAGAAAGCGAATCCCTCTACTATGAATCCCTTCTGGAATACTGGATGGGCCGGGCCTACCAGTCCTTTGACAAAGTGGAGACCGTTATCAACCATCATAACGACGTACAGAACGGCAAGTATATGAAACTGAAGCGCCACTACAGCGCTATTGATGAAACAATATACCACTATGACCGGTCCCTGCAGGCCATCGAGGCATACTTGAAAATAAACAGCGACAGCGAGGGGCTCCGGCAGTACTCGGAGGTCCAGGGGCAGATGATCCTGATGCGCCCTCCGGGATACGCTCTGAAAAACGGAATGAGCGTCAAACGGACATTAAAAAAATCCCTCAAGCTTAATCCCGATAACATCAAGTCCATCATTATGGATGGAGCCAGCGATATATATACACCTTCCGCATACGGTGGGAATGTGGACAAGGGCATAGCCAGACTGGAAGAACTGATCCCCCGGCCCGGATGCGACAGAGAAGACCTGTTCAATATCTATACGGGAATAGCCTACGGCCTGATCATCTCCGAGCGGGAATCGGAAGCCCTCTCCTGGCTCGGAAAGGCCGAGGAGATTTTTCCCCACAACATCTACCTCAACGGCCTTAAACAACTGGCGGCGGAAGGACAGTAGATGAAAGATACCAGCCGTCTCTTTGAACTGGATGACAGCCTCTCCCACAGACTGACCCTCCACATAACCCAGACAATCATCTGGATTCTGGCCTGGCCCCTGTTCCTAGTGCTCTACGGACTGCGGATCAGAGGACTCTCCCATCTGAAAAATGAAAAAAGGGGCATAATTGTGGGAAACCACTGCCAGTTCATCGATGCCTATTATGCGGGAATAGCCAACTGGCCCCGGCTGACCTGGTTTGCTGTGGAGAGTAATAATATTCTCAGAAAGGATGTGGGCTGGCTCAACTGGATTACAGGAGCCTTCGGCATCCGGGACGGCTACCCCATGTCCATCGCCTCATCCATTCCCAAGGCCATGAAACTGAACAGTTTTGTCACCATTTTTCCCGAAGGACGGCTGAAGCACAGAAACCAGGACATTCTCCCCTTTCACAAAGGCGCCTTTTATCTGGCCATTCAAAACGATGTGCCCGTGGTGCCCTATGCTCAGATACTCCATAAAAGGTTTCTTCACAGATGGTTCACCCATCTGTTTCCCAGAGTAACGATTCAGTACCTGCCGGTTCTCTACCCCGCCGACTTTGGAGATGAAACAGTACCTATGAAAAAGAGAGCGGAGTTGATGTGCAGCAAAGCCGCCGAAATGATACAGAACTGTATCGATGAAAACGGCGGCAGCAGAGAGCTGGAGACTGATCCTCTGTTCAGCTGATCAGTCCGCAGAGCCTTTGGCGGGTTTCATATCATGCCCCCTCTTCCCCAGAAGAACCAGAGCCAGATAAAGGAATCCCAGAACAGCAGCAGCGGCTATACCGTAAACAGGATGATGTCCTTCTGCAATCTGATAAAACAGGGTGGAAACAGCCCAGGCCAGAAGAGTCGTGTAACTCACCAGGATTACCGTATAGAACCCGCCCATCTCCTGACGGGCCGCACCCACAACTGCCAGGCAGGGAAAGTACATCAGCACAAAGAGCAGGTAGGCAAAGGCGGAAACGGGTGTGAAATTGCGGGAGATATGCCTGAACACGGCGGTATCCAATTCAATCTCTTCGGCTATGACCTCTTCCTCCTCGGTCACAAGGCCGACCCCCAGAATATCCAGGGTGCCGAATACTCCCACAAACCCTTCTCCTACCGAAGTAAACGCCTCAACAACCGCTCCTGAGATATCAAGCTCATCCTCTTCGCTCTCGGCAGCAGCTCCCGATTCAGCCATATCCATGGAAGAGTAGAGGGCATTGACCGTGCCCACTATGGCTTCCTTGGCAAATAGTCCTGTAAAGAGAGCCACAGAAGCAGGCCAGTTGTCCCTGCTGACACCCATGGGCTCAAAGACAGGAGACAGGGCTTTACCGGCATAGGACAGAACAGATTCCTGAGAATCCTCATTCCCGAATGTGAGCTTCCCATCGGAGAATCCCATGGAACTTAAGACACCCAGAATACAGACCGCAATAACTACAACAGCTCCGGCCTTTCTCACAAAGAGCTTGAGCCTGATCCACGCCGATTTGAGGATATTGGACAGCTTGGGAGTATGATACAAAGGCAGATCCATAACAAAATAGGAGGGAGTTCCTTTGAACAAACTGTTTTTCAGAAGGAATCCTGTAAAAATCGCCATCATCAGTCCGGAAAGATAGATCAGAAACACAACCAGTCCGGAAGATTTTCCATAAAGAGCGGCGGCAAAAAGAGCGTAAACCGGCAGCCTGGCACCGCAGGACATAAAAGGAGCCATAAAGATGGTCATATACCGGTCCCTTTTGGAACCCAGTGTTCTGGCGGCCATCACAGCAGGCACTGTACATCCAAACCCGACAACCATGGGGATAAAAGCCGAACCGGGAAGTCCGATTTTTCTCATAACCCTGTCGGCAACAACTCCGATCCGGGCCATGTACCCGATATCTTCCAGTATGGCAATTGTGAAAAACATAAAGAAGACAACCGGGATAAAGGTGGCAACAGTCTGAATACCTGCCCCCACACCACCGGCCAGAAAAACGGTCAGCCAGTCGGGAGCTCCTATAAGCCCCAGCAGCTGGGAAGGAATATCCACAAAAACCAGCCCCGCCAGAATATCAAAGAAATCTATAAATATGGAGCCGACCCCAATGGCCAGCCAGAAGGTGACAAGCATGGACAGGAAAAAGATCGGAATGGAGGCATATTTATTCATTACCACCTTGTCGATCCGGTCGGTCAGACTCTCTTTCTCTTTAGTGGAGTAGGTAATGACCTTGTCACAGATTGCATCAATACGGGAGTAGGCATCGTTTGCTGACAAATTCAGGAAGGCAGAGGCTTCCTTTTTGTTATGCAGAAACTCCGGATCTCTGGCAATGGCCTTTTCCAGAACAGAGACCGCATTTTTCACCGACTGGGCATCCACCGAAATGACCGTAATAACAGGTACACCCAGCTCTTCTGCCAGAGCGGCCTTATCAATCCGCATTCCCTCCTGTTCCGCCATATCCACCATGTTCAGGAAAACAACAACATGGGGAGTTCTGGCCAGAAGGTCTTTTGTGAGAAAAAGGTTTCTGGACAGGTTCGAAGCATCAACCACATTGATAATCAGATCATGCTCCTGCTCCCGGATGGCCTTCTCGGCAACCTTCTGATCTTCTGTATCGGGGCTGAGATTATTAGTACCGGGAAGGTCAATCACAGTGACTTTCTTTCCCATAAAGGTCATGGAGCCTTCTACTTTTTCAACTGTAACACCGGGCCAGTTACCGACCTTCTGCCGGGAACCGGTCAACTCATTAAAGAGGGTTGTTTTTCCGCAGTTGGGAATACCTGCGATGGCAATCTTATTTAAATTCACTGAATCTGTCCTTACATATCTGTCTTGACCAGGATCTCTGCGGCTTCTTTTTTCCGCAGTGCCACCCGGCAGTGGCGCAGGCTGAAAACCATGGGGTCGCTGATATCCGCACTGGTGCGCTCTACCACGGTGCCTTCCACAAAGCCCATTTTCAGGAGCTTTTCGGCATACTCGGAATCCTGATTTTCAAATCCTTTTATTATGAACTGACTCCCTTTCGGAATCTCTGATAATTTTGTTATACTGGTTGTCAAAGGGTTTCTCCTGACCTGTCATAAAGTTCTGTCTTTCATAATTATGGTAGACTAACTAAAGTATGCCCAGTTTATCCAAAAAAGATAATCATGGTCAAGGAGTTAACCTAACTTAACCGGGGTTTTTCCGGTATTGCGAATGAGAGAAAGATGACAGAAAGCGGGAAAGATATGCCTTTTACAATCACAGACAAAGAAATTCTGGATCTTCAGAAACAATTCCCCTCCGCCCTGAACTATCTGACCACAATAACAGTGATTGAGAGAGAGTTCGGGAAAGTGGGCAACACAGTACTGGCAGGCCAGCTGGGTGTTTCAAAACCCGCCGCGAATCAGGCCATCGGGAGACTCAAAAAACTGGGTCTGGCCGAGCAGAACCCCTATGGGGGGATCAACCTGACCCTTGAAGGGAAACGCTTTGCCTTTGCCGTTCTGCGCCGGCACTACCTGATAGAGCATCTCCTTATCTCCCAGCTCTCCTATCCCTGGGACAAGTCGGATGATGAGGCACAGAGACTGCAGGCTTCTTTATCCGAAGAGTTTACCGAGTACCTGTACGAGTTTTTCAACCGCCCGGAAACCTGTCCCCACGGCAATCCCTTTCCGGGTTCTGCCATTGAACAGGAACTGCTGAATGCCCGGCGCCTTTCCGGAGCCTCTTTGAACGAGCCCCTTGTTCTGATCAGAATTACAGAGCTGGGAGAAACAGTAGTAGGGCTCCTCCCGTTCTGCTATGAAAACGCCCTGCTTCCCGGAACCCCTTTGACAGTAAGCGCCAGGGAGGAAACCACACTCATCCTGATGACAGACAGAGGAACAGTCAGCCTTCCTGCCGCCTTCGCCGAATACCTGTGCTGCAAAGACGCCTGATATGGGACGGGTGAACTGGAAAGCGGGGAATATGGTCTACCCCGTACCGGCGGCTCTGGTGAGCTGCGGCAGCAGGGAAGAAGATTACAACCTTATAACCGTCTCATGGACCGGAACAGTCTGCACCAATCCTCCCCTGTGCTACATCTCCCTGAGAAAAGAGAGACTCTCCCATCAGATCATCTCCAGAGAAAAAGAATTTGTCATCAATCTCAGCACCGAGAAAACAGCCAGGGCCACCGACTGGTGCGGTGTAAAATCAGGGAGGGATTTCAACAAATTCAAAGAGTGCGGACTGACGCCCCTGAAGGCCTCTGTTGTGAAAGCGCCCCTTGTTTCCGAATGCCCCGTAGCCATAGAGTGCCGGGTTCTGGAAATAAAGGAACTGGGAAGCCATGACATGTTTCTGGCAGAAGTTCTGTCCGTGAGTGTGGATGACCGCTATCTGGACGGTGAAAGCGGAGCCTTTGATATGCATAAAGCCGGCCTGATTGCCAGTTCCCATGGAAAATACTGCGGTCTGAAACCGCCCCTGGGACATTTCGGATATTCCATCAGAAAAAAGAAAAAGAAGAAGAAAGCCAGGCCCAAAAGAAATCAGTCCTGAAAGTTTTCCAACTCCTCCACAGCGGTTTCATAAAAATCTTCAATGGCCCACATCATTCTGTAATCCGGCCATCCGAACATCAGAGTTTCACAGAGGGTAATCATAGTGTCCCAGTCGTCCATATAATACCGGGTCAGAAGTTCCTGATAAATCAGTTCCGGAAGAAAGGGATCGTCCTTCATTTCAACCTGGGCGGTTCTGGACACAGCAATGACCCGGTCAAACATACGGGATGCTTCTTCCTCATCATCAAAATGTTCCAGAGAATAATCGGCAATCTCAAGCATCACATTCTGGGCATGCCACAGAACCTCGGCCTTGGTCGTCCCCCAGGTCATCTCGGGATTTTCCTGAGCCATATTGGTAATCACAGTAACATTGTGTCCCGCCATGGCGGCCTCGGTCAGCTGGTCGGCCCAGTTCACAAAAGGCTCCGCATAAGCCCGGTCCAGAAGATTCTTCAGCCTTCTGTACAAAACGTTCACTTCCCGCTGATAACGGGCCTTTCTGAATTCCTTCAGAAAGCGGTAGCTGTCCTCCAGGCTGTCCCGGGGAGCCAGAAACTCGGGGTCAAGAGCCAGAGCCGCGGTAAAGGCATCCGAAGCCCTCTCATAGGCCTGTTCATCCAGGGAAACCAGCCCTTTGTAGTAGAGTCTGAGGGCATCCCGGGAGGAGGAAACCCCTTTATCCCCGGGGGCAAATCCGTAATATCCTCCCAGAGAGAGGGCCAGTGAACTCTCAAGATCAAAGTACTCCGCAAGGGTGGCCTCTTTGCTGACGGCAAACAGGATTTCCCCTTTCTCGCTGTCCGTGACCCGTACATCGGCCTTGATCCGGCCGTCCAGAACGATATAACTCCCCTGAACCAGATCTGTGGCATTCAGGATTTTTCCAAGTTCCAAAGCTGTAGAATCATCGGTAATACCTGCCAGTCCCAGCTTCTGTTCTTTAAGCACCTTTTCCAGATCTTCCCGCTCCACCAGAGTGATCCCCGAAGACGCCAGGCGGGTATTCAGGCCGTCGGCAAAGGCACGGCTCATCCACTGATCCTCTTCAGAGGCTCTGGTATTCACAAAATGAAAAACCGTAAGAACCCGGTTCTGTAAGTCTGCGGTTCCGGTACCGGTCTCCTGAGCCTGAAGAGACAGGCAACATAGTAAAAGAGCCAGTCCTGCTGCAATAGTTCTGATACTCATTCTGCCAGTACCTTCTGAATCTCATCATCAAAGGAGCTGTCGGCTCTGAAGGCCTCCAGAACCTTAAGGGCAGCCCTCTCCCGGGCCTGTTCATAGTTCAGTCCGCCCTCTTTGACCGGACCGTATTCCCGGCTGAACAGAACCAGTCCGTACTGTTTAAAACTGACCACTCCCGACAACCGGGAAAAATGGATGCCCCCGGACTCCTCCAGAACGGGAAAATCAGACACAACCCAGTCCAGGGTGATTTCATAGGGGGTGTTTCTTCCCCCCGGTAAAAGCTGAAGGGGCAGATCTTTTGTTGTCAGTATGGCAATGAAGGGAATATTGTACCCCGAGTTTTCGGCAACTCCCGAAGGGACAGGAACAGAAACACGCCGGTCGGCCTTCCTCTGGGCTTCCCAGTCCTGTCTGTTCATTCGATACAGTACCCAGTAACCTCTGTCCGGATGAAACCAGTTGTCAACGGCTTCCAGATTGACAAGGCTCTGGGAGACGGACTGCTGTATCCGGCTTTCAAGAGTCTCTTTACTGCTCCCGTCGGCGGCCACCGTATTGCTCAGTTCCAGTTCGGAAATAATATCAACAGATATGGATGCAGCCAGATTGGACTGGGCACGGGATATGGCGATCTCCCTGTCTTCTGCTTCATTCCCCGTACTGGAACCGCCTATACCGTAATAGAAATCATCATCTGACGGGGGAGTGCTCATCCACTCAGGCTCCGCTTCGACTGCCGGATCAACCGTGGATACGGCACAGGATATGAGAGACAAGAGTGTGAGAAGGATAAATAATCCTGAGAAACGGTACATTGGCAGGCTCCTGTGAACTGAGGTTCATATAATCGATTAATTATAGAATGGATAATCAGGAACTGCCACTGCCCGGCACAGATTCTTCAGACAATCTACATGGTAATTTCTTCTGCCGGGTCTTATTCTTACAGGTAGAATCACTAGTTTTTTTGTAGAAATTAACTTTTTTCTTTACCCCGGGTGTAAGCCTGAGTATTTTGAGGGTCTTAAGAGGTATAATTATGAACGAAATGACACAAATACCCGAAGAACTTCCCCTGGTCCCCATGAAGGGGTCCATACTCTTTCCTGAAGGGCTCAGCTCTGTACGAATCAGCGGTCTTGAGGAAGATGAAGGATTTTTCGGTACAAATAATCCAAGCGGACTGGCAGCGGCCGTCTCCCTGAAGAAGAACTTCAACCTGGCGGAGCTGGAAAAAGAAGATTTTTACTCAGTGGGAACATTGGCGTTCATTCAGAGTTCCGAGCATAAGGACGGCGAACTGAAGATCAGTCTGAGAGGAATACAGAGGATAAAAATCACCCATGTGGAGAAACGGTCCAAGATCCATTTTGCACGGATAGAATCCCTGCCCGATAAAGACGATATGGATTCAGACAGCCGGCAGAGCATGGTGGACAGCATAAAGGAACTGGGACGGGAGATTGCCTCCTTTTTTGAAGGCACAGGTGATGCTGTTAAACAGCTGGAAGCCATGAATCACCCCGGCCCCCTGATGTACAATATTATCCCCTATCTCAGCATCAGCCGGGCGGACAAACAGGAACTTCTGGAAATATCCTCCCTCAAGGAGAGGGGACTCAGGGTGATTGATGCCATGATCAGCCAGAAGGAATCCCTGAAACTGCAGGCTGAAATAGCCGGCAAAATGACCGAAAAAGCCAGCAAGAGCTACAGAGAAAATGTGCTGAGGGAACAGCTTAAAGTCATTCAGAAAGAACTGAATGAGTCGGACTCGGAAGAAGAGGAAGGCATCAAGGCTAAGATTGAGAATTCCTCCATGCCCGAAGAGGTCAGAAAGGTGGCCATGAAGGAGCTGCAGAAACTGGAAGAGCAGCCCCCCAACAGCCCTGAAACCAGAATTATACAGAACTATCTGGATCTTCTGATTGACCTGCCCTGGGCGCCCGCGGAAGACATAGAAATCAACCTGGACAGGGCCAGGGAGATACTGGACAGCCAGCATTACGGTCTGGAAAAGGTGAAAAAAAGAATTATTCAGCACCTGGCCGTCATGAAGCTGAAAAGTGAGAAGAAAGGGTCCATCCTTCTCCTGGTGGGACCTCCGGGAACCGGAAAAACCAGTCTGGGCAAGAGTATTGCCGAGGCTCTGGACAGAGAATATGTCCGGGCCAGTCTGGGCGGTATGAGGGACGAAGCGGAAATAAGAGGGCACAGACGAACCTATATCGGCGCCCTCCCCGGCCGGATTATCCAGGGGATGAAAAAAGCGGGAACCAGAAATCCTGTCTTTGTTCTGGATGAGATTGACAAGCTGATGCAGTCCTACAGCGGCGATCCTGCTGCGGCTCTGCTGGAAGTGCTGGACCCCGAACAGAACAACAGTTTCTCAGACCACTACCTGGAAGTTCCCTATGACCTTTCAGAGGTGTTCTTTGTGGCCACTGCCAACAGCCTGGATACGGTGCCGCCCCCCCTTCTGGACAGGATGGAGGTGATCAGCCTGTCGGGTTATACCAACCCGGAAAAATTCCATATTGCCCGGAACCATCTTCTTCCGGCAGTACTGGAAGATCACGGCCTGACCGCCGGACAGATGCTGCTGGAAGACGAGGCTCTGTCAGAGGTTATTGAAAACTACACCAGAGAGGCGGGAGTCCGGAGCCTGAAACGGAAAATTGCCGAAATAGCCAGAGCCGTCTCCGAAAAAGTGGTTTCAGACAATCAGGATCTTCCTGTTGTGGTGAAACAGGAGGAGATTGAAGAGTACCTGGACCATCAGAAAGTACGGCATGAAATGATCGGAAAGCTGAATCCTCCGGGAGTCGTAACAGGTATGGCCTGGACCGCCCTGGGAGGAGAGATTCTCTTTGTGGAATCCACAAGCATGCCCGGTTCCGGCGGCCTGACCATAACAGGGCAGCTGGGGGATGTGATGAAGGAATCGGCCAGGATTTCCCTGAGCCTGATCCGTTCCCGACTCTCCATGTATACAGGCCACTTCGCCTTCAAGGAACAGGATATCCATATTCATGTCCCATCGGGAGCCGTACCTAAAGACGGACCTTCTGCGGGTGTCACCATGCTCACCTCTCTGGCGTCTCTGATTACAGGGGCACCGGTGAATCCCGAGCTGGCCATGACCGGAGAAGTCACCTTAAGGGGGGCAGTCACCCCCGTAGGAGGTGTGAAGGAAAAGGTTCTTGCCGCTCACAGGGCAGGAGTCAGACGGGTCATTCTGCCTGCTGACAATGTAAAGGACTTAAGAGAACTGCCCGAAGACATCCGGGAAGAACTGACTGTAATTCCTGTTGAGACCATTCAGGAAGTACTGAAGGAAGCTTTGAATCTGGATGTTCCGGATATTCCCGTACCTGACCTTCCCCGATTTAACTCCAGCAGCACAGAACACTGATCTGTTCACTGGAAGCAAGCAGACCGGCGCCAACTCTGGTGCCGGTTTTTTTGTATTTTGATCTGGAATTGATTTAAGTATAAGTAAAAACAGTTGACAAATAATTAAATTAATTTAAATATACTGGTATAAGTTAAGTTTTACTGAACAACATTCAGAAAAGCTGAGGGAGGATTTCTTTGGACAGACCCGAGTACCGTTTCGGAGAAAAGATCAGGAATGTCAGAGAAAGTCAGAAGATTACTCTGAAACAGCTGGCACAGCAGATGAATGTGAGCGCCAGCCTGATTTCCCAGATCGAGAACAACAAGGTCTCCCCGTCCATAGACACCCTGCTGAACCTTGCTGATATTCTGGATATAGATCCGGAGTACCTGTTCAGAGACTTCCGTAAGAAACGGAAAGTCAGAATTGTCAGAGCCGGAGAACGGAACCGCCTGAGCAAGGGATCGGTTCAATATGAACTGCTCACCACACCCTCGGCGGCGGACGAAGACTATGCCCTGGAAACCATGGAGCTGACCATCCGGCCGGGGGGAGAGAAGGGCAGCCAGGACTACGGCCACCCCGGCAGGGAGACAGGCATAATTATTTCCGGAACGGGAGAACTCCAGTACGGTACGGAGACCTACAGTCTGAATGAGGGGGACAGCCTCTCTTTCTCATCCGCCGTACCCCATAAACTGATCAATCCCGGAAAAACGGAGCTGAAGGCCATCTGGATAATAACGCCCCCCAGACTGTTCAGCTGAAAAAAACAAAAAGAAGAAAGAGTGCATGCCGCTCAATCCAATAAAAAAAGACAGGAGCAGAAAAATGGGAAAAACCATTGCAGAGAAAATTTTTGACGCCCATATGGTAGACAGCCCGGAAGAGGGAACATTTGTCCTTAACCTGGACAGAGTCTTCTGCCATGAAATCACAACCCCCATCGCCATCAACGATCTGGTGAGCCGTGGAATGGACAGGGTCTTTGATCCCGACAAGATCAAGGCGGTCATTGACCATGTCACCCCTGCCAAGGATTCAAAAACCGCCGAGCAGGGAAAGATAATGAGAGACTGGGCCCGACGCCACGGCATCAAGGATTTCTTTGACATCGGTGAAAACGGAGTCTGCCATGCTATTTTCCCGGAAAAGGGATTTGTCCGCCCCGGATTTACTGTGATTATGGGAGACTCCCATACCTGTACCCACGGCGCCTTCGGAGCCTTTGCCGCCGGAGTGGGAACCACAGACCTGGAAGTAGGAATCTTAAAAGGAGTCTGCAGCTTCAAAACGCCCGAGTCCATCAAGATTAATGTGACCGGTGCCCTGAAAGAGGGCGTCTACGCCAAGGATGTGATCCTCTCTATCATTTCAAAGATTGGAGTCAACGGGGCCACCAACAAGGTGATCGAGTTCTGCGGACCTGTTATTGAAAGCTTCTCTATGGAAGAGAGAATGACCATCTGCAACATGGCCATCGAAGCCGGCGGAACCTGCGGCATCTGCCCTCCTGATCAGACAACAGTGGATTACCTTTGGGACTTTATCAAAGAGGACTATTCCGACAAGACCGCGGCTCTGGCAGACTACAGCAAATGGAACTCCGATGCGGATGCCTCCTATGCCGAAGTCATCGAGTTCGATGTGAGCGAACTGGAACCTGTTGTAACCTACGGCTTCAAACCCGATCAGGTCAAGACCATCAAAGAGATGGAAAAAACTCCTGTAGACCAGGTGTATATCGGCAGCTGCACCAACGGAAGAATAGAAGACCTGAGAGAAGCCGCCAAGGTATTGAAAGATCAGAAAGTGGCCGATTCAGTGAGAGTGGTTCTGTCTCCTGCCACACCAGCTATTTTCAAACAGGCCCTGAAGGAAGGGCTGATCGATATTTTTATGGATGCGGGAGTCTGCCTCACAAATCCGACCTGTGGCGCCTGTCTGGGCATGAGCAACGGCGTCCTTGCAGACGGCGAAGTGTGCGCCTCCACAACCAACAGAAACTTCAACGGAAGAATGGGCAAGGGGGGAACCGTCCACCTGATGAGCCCCGCTTCCGCGGCAGCCGCAGCAGTGAGCGGTTATATCACAAACTCAGCACTGTACAAGGGGTAAGACGATGTCAGCAGTAAAAGATTTTAACGGAAAGGTTCTGTTTCTGGACCGCTCGGATATCAATACAGATGAGATTATTCCGGCCAAGTATCTCACAGAGATTACCAAAGAGGCCTTAAAGCCCAACCTTCTGGAAGACCTGAGCATGGAGGGATTCAACCCTGCAACAGATCTGGAAGACAAGAGTGTTATCATTACCAGAAGCAATTTCGGCTGCGGTTCGTCCAGAGAGCATGCCCCCTGGGCACTGGAAGTGAATGATATCAATCTGGTTATCGCCGAAAACTTTGCCCGGATCTTCAGACAGAACATGTATAACTGCGGAATGATGGCTGTAGAGATGAGCAAAGAGGACATTGATACTCTGTTCAGCGAATTCTCATCTGAAGAAGCCACTCTGACCACAGATCTGGAAGGCGGGAGCTTTACCATTGAAAGTGTGTCCGGTAAGAGCAAAACCCTTAAGTTCGCCATTTCCGGGTTCGACAGAACCCTGGTGGATCACGGGGGCTGGGTCGGATACGCCGATAAAAAATACTAAAAAATAAAACAGTAAATCCATAAGAATTATGAATTGCCGCTCCCTGTGAGCGGCTTTTTTTCTATAAAAGAACCAGTTAACCCCTCTCAGGAAGCCTCTCTTTTCTTCATTTTTGTAGGAATAAGGTGAAATTCGGCCTTGTCTGACCAATTAATCAAAAATTACTTTGCCCTTCTCCGTTTCACCGTTACAATAGTAAACAATTCAGCTATTCCATAAACAGAGCTTTAGAGTCTGGGATAGATTGAAGCCTGAGCCGCCCAACGGGCTCCGGCAGGATAAAACATTAAAGGAGCTATTTAATGAGTGATGGAAGCAAGATTCAGGTTGACATGATCTACAGCCTGGAAGACAAACCGCCTGTAGGTCAGGCATTCCTGGCAGCCCTGCAGCACATGATGGCCATTTTTATCGGAATCGTGACCCCTGCGATTGTCATCAGCGGTGCCCTGGGACTGAGTACAGAGCTCTCGTCCTATCTGGTGAGCATGTCCCTGTTTGTATCAGGTGTGGCCACCTTCATCCAGATCAGAAAAATCGGCCCCATCGGTTCCGGACTCCTGAGCATTCAGGGAACCAGTTTCACCTTTCTCTCCCTGTGTATCGGAATCGGTTTTGCCGTTAAAAACGGCGGAGGAAGCGAAGCGGAAATGGTAGCCGCAATATTCGGAACCTGTCTGATTGCCTCTCCTGTAGAGATGATCTTCAGCCGCTTTATCCCCCTTCTCAAGAAGATCATTACACCCCTTGTCAGCGGAATTGTTGTAACCCTCATCGGTATGTCCCTGATCAAGGTGGGAATCACAGATATCGGCGGCGGAGCCTGGCTTCTGGCCAACAAACCCGATATTTTTGCTAATCCCCAGAATCTGATGCTGGCAGCCATCGTCCTTGTAACCATTATTATCTTCAACAGAAGCTCCAATAAATGGCTGCGCATGGGTTCCATCGTCTTCGGTCTGGTGGCCGGTTACATCGTAGCCTCCATCCTGGGAGTCGTTCAGTTTGGTAAAATATCCTCTCTGAAAATTATTGCCGCTCCCATCCCCTTCCGCTACGGATTCAGCATCAGCTGGGCACATGTCATTCCCATGGCTCTCCTCTACCTGATCACCACAGTAGAATCCATCGGGGACCTTACAGCCACCTCCATGGTTTCCGGCGAGCCTGTTGAAGGCGAAGTCTATATGAAGAGAATCTCCGGTGGTGTATTCGGTGACGGTGTAAACTCCGCGATTGCCGCAGTGTTCAACTCCTTCCCCAACACAACATTCAGCCAGAACAACGGTGTTATTCAGATGACCGGTGTTGCCAGCCGCTATGTGGGATACTGGATTGCCGGCCTCCTGGCCCTCTTCGGACTCTTCCCCATCGTGGGTGGACTGTTCTCCATTATTCCCAATTCTGTTCTGGGAGGAGCCACCATCATCATGTTCGGTACGGTTGCCGCTTCAGGTATCAGAATCATAGCGTCCAGTATTATCGACAGACGGGGCGTCATAATCATGGCTCTCTCCTTCGGTCTGGGACTGGGTGTTGTATTTGTTCCCCAGATTCTGAACCACTTCCCGCCCTTCCTGAAGTCAGTATTCGGATCAGCCATCACAACCGGCGGTCTGACTGCCATCTTCCTGAATATTATTCTTCCCAGAAGTCTGGGGAAACAGAAAGTGGATGAGCCCATGAAGGATATGGTCTGATTTACTAAGGCTTTAATTCTTTTATGAAGTAAACAGGATTAATGAAAAAAGCCGCATCAGGACTTCGGGACATAACCCGGATGGCCGATGCGGCTTTTTTATTCAGAAGGGCTGTATGGAATCAGGTTTCGATCAGATCCGTACCGCTTATAGTGAAGAAGCTCACCAGATCCGCCAATACGTCGGCATTCTGTTTCAGCTCATCTGCCATGGAGGCAATTTCCTCACTGGAAGCCGCGTTGGACTGAATGACTTCATCCATCTGCAGCAGAGCTGTATTGATCTGCTCCGCTCCCTTGGCCTGTTCATTACTGCCTTCAAAGATCTCCTCTGCTATCTCGGCAGACTTTTTGATGGAGGGGACAATGCTTCTCATCAGTTCCAGAGTATCATCCGCTTTTTTCACAGAATCCATAGAGACCTGGGTTATATCATTGGCTGCATTCTGACTGTTCTCTGCCAGCTTCCGGACTTCCGAAGCTACAACGGCAAATCCCTTGCCCGCCTCTCCGGCCCGTGCGGCTTCTATGGCGGCATTCAACGCCAGGAGATTGGTGTTTCTCGCAATCTCCTCGATAATGCTGATTTTTTCAGAGATAAACTTCATGGAGTTTACAGTCTCCTCAACAGCCTTGCCGCTGCTGTCTGAATCCGTTGCGGCCTTGGAAATAATGGTATTGGACATGCGGGAGTTTTCCGTGTTCTGCTGAATATTGGCCGACAGCTCTTCCATGGAGGCTGAAATTTCCTCGGCACTGGAAGCCTGTTCACTGGCTCCGGTTGCCACCTGCTGAGACGATGCAGCCACACTGATGGCTCTGTTATTGATCATCTGGGAGGCTTCGATAATACCGGCCACCGTACGATTCAGGCGGTCTGTCATATCCTTGACAGCTCTGGCCAAAATCATGGTTTCATCTTTGGTGGTCACCTGAATATCCACGGTCAGGTCTCCTTCGGCCACCTTCTCCACATCCCTGGCAAGAGATTCAACAGGTTTTGAAATCCTGCTGCCCATCAGCCAGGCCAGAGCGGAAAAAATCAGGAGCATGGCAATATCCACAAGGAGTACGGTGAACATAATATTTCTGATGGTATTATTCAGATGGACCTCTTCCTCATGAACCAGTTTATCGATATCGTCCACATAGTTTCCCGTACCCATAATCCAGTCCCAAGGCTCAAAATAGCCATTGTAGGAACGTTTGGGAGAAGCAACTTCCTCTCCGGGTTTGGGATACCAGTAGGTAGTGAAGCCTGTCCCGTCTTTGGCAGCTTTTACCAGATCCCTGACAATATAGGCTCCGTTGGCATCCTGAAGATCCCAGCGGTTGTCTCCCTCTTTGCTGTCATCCGGCAGAGCCAGGGTGATTCCTTTGGAGTTATAGATAAACACATAGCCGCTTTCACCGTAGCGCATGGCATCAATCACATCCCGAGCCATTGCCCGGGCCTGATTCTCTCCCAGCTCCCCTCTCCGGTCGTAGTAAAACTGGGCAATGGAGTAGGCGCTTTCAATCTGACTTTTTGCCAGAAGATCAAAATCATGCCTCAGGACCTGATCCAGCTGTTCAATACTTTCCTTTCCCAGCTGGTTCACCTGAAAGACAGCCAGCACCCCTATTACAGAGCCCAGAATGAAGAGGCTGGAAATAACGAGAACAAGAATTTTATATTTGATTCTGAACATATAGAACTTCTCCTTTCAGAAAAATCAATTTAAAAAAGAGTATTACTATTCTTATTCTAATATATATTTTTTCACTTTGCTCTTTGTAACTGTTACAGAATCCTGTAATATAGAATTGAAAGGAGTTCTAAAATCTCATGGAATATAGAATTGATGTACTTATTGATGAGAAAACCCTGGCGGAAAAGGTGGAAGAGCTGGGAAAAAGGATTGAAAAGGACTACGGCAATGCCGATGAAGTGATCCTGGTTGGTCTCCTCCGGGGATCCACAGTTTTTTTATCTGACCTGGCCCGGCATATCAATCTTGATGCCCGCTTTGATTTTATGGTTGTTTCCAGTTACGGCAACTCCATGGACTCATCCCGGGATGTACAGATCAAGAAGGACCTGGAAGAAGAAATCCGGGACCGTCACATCATCATAGTAGAAGATATTATCGATACAGGGTACACCCTGGAGCGGGTGAAGGAATTTCTTGAGCTCAGAGAACCGGCTTCACTGAAAATCTGTACTCTTCTGGACAAACCGGACAGACGGGAAGTGGAAGTACCCGTTGATTATGTGGGATTTACCATTCCCGATGTATTTGTCATCGGTTACGGCATTGATTATGCCCAGAAACACAGAAACCTGCCCTATGTGGGTAAAGTCATCCCCCTGGACTGATTTATTTCCGGACAGGCTCCTTTGTGTTCAAAACTTGAAGATTCCCTGTATTTTAACCAAAAAGACTGGCTGAACTGCAAATCCTCGTTTATGATGTTCGCCATCTGAAAACGGAGGATTATAGAATGCCTGCTTTAAAACAGAACTTAAAACTGGTACATGTATTCAGCATTGCCTCGGGAGCCATGATCAGCTCTGGTATCTTCATACTTCCCGGGATTGCCTTCAATATGACAGGCCCCTCGCTGTTTCTGTCCTATATTCTGGCCGGATTCGTGGCTATGGTGGGTGCCTTGAGCATCATTGAACTGGCTACAGCCATGCCCCGTGCCGGAGGAGACTATTTCTTTATCGGAAGGACCTTCGGTCCTCTGGCGGGAACTGTAACAGGAACCCTCAGCTGGCTGGCTCTCTCTCTGAAGACGGCCTTTGCCATCTTCGGTCTCTCAGAAATTATCTTTGCCCTTTCGGGCATACCCTCGTCCATTGCGGCTCTGGTACTCACAGCAGTTTTTGTGCTGATCAATATCAAGGGAGTGAAAGAGACGGTAACACTGGAAGTCATCCTTGTGGCCGGTCTTCTCCTTATAATGGCAGGCTTTATTATCGCCGGGGCTCCGGCAGTCAGAAGAGATTACTTTACACCCTTTTTCAGCAATGGTATAAACGGATCTCTGTCCACAGCAGCCTTTGTGTTCGTCTCTTTCGGAGGCCTTCTCCAGGTGGCCACCATAGCCGAAGAGGTGAGGAATCCCCAGAAAAACATACAAAGGGGAACAATCCTGTCCATCGTTGTGGTTACCCTGCTGTACGGTGGTATCATTCTGGTGACAACAGGACTCCTTCCTGCCCAAAACTTCACCGGTTCCATGACCCCTGTTGCCGATGCCGCCCAGATCGTGCTGGGCCGTCCCGGATTTATTATTATCAGTGTCGCCGCCGCTCTGGCATTTGTCACAACATCCATAGCCGGCCTGCTGTCGGCCTCCCGCTACCCCCTGGCCCTCTCCAGAGATAACCTTCTTCCCGGATGGGTGGGCAAAATATCCCGGAGGTCGGGAGCACCCTATTATTCCATCATCCTCACAGGAGTTGTCATTGCCCTGGCTCTGCAGCTCAACATCGATATTCTTGTAAAATCAGCCTCTGCCGTTATTATGCTGACCTACATCATGAGCAATATTGCGGTCATGGTACTCAGACAGAGCGGGCTTTCCAATTACAAGCCTCTTTACAAGGCGCCCTTTTATCCGGCCCTTCAGATAATCTCTGTTCTGATCTATATCTTTCTTATTGCCGATATGGGCTGGAGCGCCATGGCGGGCGCCGGTATTTTCATGGCCTTCAGTGTCCTGATTTACCTTTTTTACGGTAAGAACAAAGCCTCTCATGACTTCGCTCTGATCCACCTCCTTAAAAATGTGGTTGATAAAAGGTGGCAGGAAGAAGGGCTGGAAGAAGAGCTGATGGATATTATCCATCACAGAGACCTGAACGCCAACGTTCGGAAGATTTTCTCCGAAATGAAGAACTTCGAACTTACGGAAAAGATAAGCTCGCAGCAGCTGTTTGAGCGAATCGCCGACGATACAGCCGCACTGGGGTATGACCGGGCAGAGGTTCTGCAGGGTCTTGAGGAAAGGGAAAAGAGTTTTTCCACTGCCCTCACACCCTTTACAGCCATTCCCCATATGGTCATCAAAGGAGATAAGCCCCTGCAGATGCTGATGTACCGCAGTGAAAAGGGTATCTTCTTTAATGAGGAGAGACCGGCTGTGAAGGCTGTTTTCGCCCTTATCGGTAACGAAGGACAGAGGTCACACCACCTCCACAGCCTGGCAGCCCTTGCCAGAATCATAACCCGTGAAGATTTCGAAAAGAAATGGGCACAGAGCAGTGACTGTGAAGAACTCAGACTCTGGCTCACCGAGATGAGTCACGATTCCTGATTGATACAGGAACCTCCTCCTGGCCAGGGAGGAGGTTCTGCTCCCAGCATTATGCCCCCCTGGCCGGGGAGAAGACACTGCTCTCCCCGGTATAAAAGCCCCTCTCCGGGCTAGCCCCTGCTCCCGCAGGTAAAAATAACTCTCCCGAAAAACTTATAAAAATAAAGTGACAGATCCCCTCGCCTCTTCTGTTTAACAGATAAACAACCTTAACGAGAGGTGATGCAATGAATAAGAAAACAATAACCCTTTCCATATTACTTCTGACCCTCAGTACTGCTGTGCTTTGTGCTCAGGATGCCATCCGTACTGCCGGTGTCTATACCTGGGAATGGGACAACGGGAAAGACAGAATCCGTGATTTAAGCGAAGAGGATACCCATTTTTTCGGTTTTCAGTCCGAATATATCCACTCCCGCCTCGGCTCCGGTATGGATGCCCTGGTTAATTTCCGGGATGATCACATGCATCGCTCCCTGCTGGACTGGCAGGGACAGCTGTTTATGCGCTATCATTTGTTTGGAACTCAAAGCTTTCTGGACCCCTTCGGGGAGGCGGGAATCGGTAATGCCGGGACAGTTCAGCTGACGGACGGAGACGAGCTGAAGCTGAGCCTCTACCCCTACCTTGCCGCAGGACTCAACCTGGTGTTTTCCGAAGGATTCTATATGGGAAGCCGCTGGTCCTACAGAATGGATGAGTGGCAGATTCCCGGAACCAGTTTTGAGGTCCCCGATATAAACCGTTTTCAGATGTCACTGACCGTGGGGGTCTCCTACGGATGGGACTGGCACCGGCGCTATAATGGCAGAGAGAATCATTATCACTACCATTTTGATTAGGCCCGCAAAGAAACCCCGGAGGGTATTTACCTGGCGATTAATATCGAAGAATTATACACAAAGTACGGCCCCATGGTATTAAGACGCTGCAGAAGTCTTCTGAAGGATGAGGAATCGGCACTGGATGCCATGCAGGATGTTTTCGTCAAGGTGTTGAACAAACAGGACAGTCTAAAAGACAAGTATCCATCCAGCCTGCTCTACACCATAGCCACCAACCACTGCCTGAATATAATCAGGAGGGAGAAAAGAATGACAACGGGTGATGAAATTCTGGACAGAATAGTCAGTGCTGAGATTCTTGAAGAGCAGGCTGTCAACAGAATGTTCCTGGATCAGCTGTTCAGCAGCCAGAAGGCCTCCACCCGAACCATTGCTGTTCTTCATTACAGAGACGGACTGACACTGGAAGAGACTGCTGAGATGACCTCCATGTCTGTTTCCGGGGTCAGACGAAGATTGAGAAAACTGCGGGAAGCAGGATTCTCAATGGAAGGAAGACAGATATGAAAAAAGATGATTTAAAACTGGAACTGTATAAACTGGGAGAACTTCCCGAGCACTGGACTCCCGACGGAAATAAAAAAGACTGGGAGGAAGCCGCAGAAGAACTGAAAGCTTCCGACAAAGAGATACTGGCCCGGTACACCCCCTCCGATATGGCCGCCAGAATCAAAGCAAGAGCCGAAGAATCGGCAGCTATCCCTGATTCAGATAAGGGAATGGAAAAGGATAGGATTATCCCCTTCAGCCGGAAGTTCAATGTCCGCTATCTTGTTCCCGCAGCCGCAGCGGCGGCCCTTATTCTGGCCGTTCTCCTGCCTCTGACCATGGGCTCCCGGGAAGAATCTCCCCTTGAAATCACCAGAGTCAAAGGGGCGGAAATGCCGACTCTGAAGGTGTACCGGCAAAGCCAGTCGGATGCAGAGCTTCTCAAAGAGAACAGCATTGCCAGCAGTTACGATCTGCTGCAGCTGACCTATAGAGTCACCGGGCCGACTTTCGGTCTGATTATTTCTGTAGACGGCCGGGGTGTTGTCACAAAACATTTCCCCGAAGATTCAGACCAGGCTCCCCGGCTGACAACCGGGGGAGAGCAGTACCTCCCCTTCGCCTATGAACTGGATGACGCTCCCTACTTTGAGACCTTTTACCTAATCACTTCGGACCGTCCCTTTTCTACAGAGGATGTTATGGATGTTGCTGCATCAGCGGCAGCCGGAGGAGAACAGGTTCTGGATATTCCCCTGCTTTTTAAGAAACAGGGAGCCCACTTCTCCGGAAAAATCGAGCAATATGCTGTACCTATAAGGAAAGATGTTAACGATGAATAAGAGAATCAGAGGACTGGCAGCAGCGGTCCTGCTTTTCATAAGCATAAATGCCTTTGGGGCGCCCATGGAAGTGAAGCGTTTCGGGATCTTTATCGGTGCCAATGACGGCGGAAAAGGACGTCAGAGGCTGATGTATGCCGGCGACGATGCCAGGAAGATGGCCCAGACTATGCAGGATGTGGGCGGCATTGCTGAAACCGACAGCATTCTGCTCCTGAATCCCACAGCCGAAGAGATCAGAGAAGAACTGAAGGAAGTGAGCGGAAAAATCAGCCGCGTGGCCAATTTCGCCAGACGCACGGAAGTCATGTTCTATTATTCGGGCCACTCCGATGAGAACGGGATTCTCGTCAAGGAAGATCAAATTCTGTATAAAGAGATTCGCACCCAGCTGGATCAGGCCGGGGCGGATGTGGTTATCGCTGTACTGGACTCCTGCTCATCAGGAGCCATTACCCGTATGAAGGGAGGACAGCGGCGTTCCCCCTTCCTGATAGACGACTCCTCCTCTATGGAGGGGCATGCATTTCTGACCTCCAGTTCGGAAGATGAACTGTCCCAGGAATCTGACCGGATCGGAGCCTCCTTTTTTACTCATTATCTGATCTCCGGACTCCGGGGAGCGGCAGACAGCACAGGAGACGGCAGAGTCACCCTGAACGAGATCTATCAGCATACCTTTGACGAAACCCTCTCCCAGACTGAATCCACCATCGGCGGCCCACAGCATCCGGCCTACGAGATCCAGCTGACGGGAACCGGAGATCTGGTTCTGACCGACCTGACGGTTCCCACTTCGGCACTCCAGCTCTCAGGAGAACTGGCAGGCCGATTTTCTGTCCGCAACAGCGATGACAGACTGATAGCAGAATTCAGCAAGCCCCAGGGAGACACTCTGAAACTGGCGCTCCCCGCGGGCAGCTATACCATCCGGATGACCGAAAGCAGAAACGAATATGACATGCAGCAGGAAGAGATCCTCACCGCGGCGGTCAGCCTGAACAGAAACACCCAGCTGTACCTGACCCAGAGACACTTCAGCTCTTCTTATGCTGAATACACCCGCTATCGGGGAGATGAACAGCCCGAAGCTCCTGAAAAACCGGGGAAATATGTCTTTGCACCTGTCCCGGGAGTCAACCTTCCTGAACTGGAAGAGGATGACCGGGTTCATCTGCAGGCGGGACTGATCGGAGCCATAGCTCCGGAAGTGGAAGGCGCCCAGATCGCCACAGTTTTCAATATAAGCGAAGGGAATGTAACCGGCGGACAGGGCTCTTTTATCTTCAATATCAGTGAAGGAAATACCGACGGGATTCAGTTCGCCTACTACGGATTCAATATGACCGAAGGCAACCTCCGGGGGGCTCAGGGTTCCATGATCTTCAATATGGTGGACGGCATGACCCAGGGTGTTCAGGGAGCAGGCATCTTCAATATGACCGATGGAGAAATGCAGGGAATTCAGGGTGCCGGTATTTTCAATATGACCGGGGGAGCCATGCAGGGTATCCAGGGAGCCGGCATCTTCAATATGGCGGGAATGCCCTCATCGGGGATTCAGGGAGCCGGGATATTCAATATGGCTGATGAGATTCACGGTGTACAGGTTTCGGGAATCTTCAACCATGCCTCCTATATGAAAGGGGTGCAGGGATCACTGGTCAATGTGGCCGGCTCCATGTACGGACTGCAGATCGGTCTGATCAATGTCTCCAGAGAGATCCACGGAATGCCCATCGGCCTTGTGAATATCAGCCGGAACGGTATTGTGGATGTGGGCACCTGGTACGAATACAGTGATGACTATCGTCTTTATATGAGCTTCCAGTCGGGTACCAACTACCTGTATACCCTCTTCTACTGGGGAAACTCCACCAACGGCTTTTTTGAAAAACCTGATAATATGGCCTGGGGAATGCATATCGGAAGCCGTATTCCTCTGGGATTCCTGGAGTTTGATCTGGATGCCGGTATCAAGCAGAGCTACAAGGATATGCAGACCTACAGCAACAGTGACGAATGCTTTGTTGTTCCTTCTGCTAGGGCTCTGGTTGCCCTCAAGCGAATTGGTATTTTCTGGGGTGTGACCATGGACTTCAGCTATCCCGGACACCCGGGATCGTCCCTGTTTACAGGAGATTCCTTCAAGGTTGGTTCCGACAGTGAATCCCGAGCCTATTACAACTACGTATTCGGCATACGGATCTGATTCAAAACCCGATATCCCCTGCCCGGCTGTAAAAAAGCCGGGTAATTTTTTCAGATTGCGGTTATACTGTTGAAAAAATCCCGGATCGGAGAGATGTACCATCAGTAACAAAGCCGCCTACTCCCTGTTCTTTCTCTTTTGTATAGCCCTCTCAACTCTGCAGGCGGCAGATCTGCAGCTTGGAGTACGGGGATTTGCCGGAGGAGGCTATCCCTCAGGAAAAGGG
>JAQQAM010000069.1 GCA_028532905.1 Spirochaetales bacterium | reverse complement strand
ATTGGCTTTACTCACCACATCCTGGATGTTCAGAGCGGCCAGGGTATACTCGTTATGTGCCTCAAGAACATAGACCCGGGGTTCTTTTCCTGTGCTGACATAGGAGAGGGCCGAGGTAATTCTCTGCTCCACGGTCATGCCCAGAACCTGGGGCTGTCCCTGCTGGCTGTAGCTGATGCTGTACATATCCATACGGTTAATGACTCTGGAGTACAGGCCGGAGCTGACAATCACACTCCCCGCTGAAACGGTCTGCCCCTCTTCGGTGAACTGGGAAATCAGACCGGGGTTCCGGTCGGGGTCAATCACATCCAAACGGATACGGGAAGAGGCTCCCGCATAGCGGTCCAGCACTTCCTTGATGTCCTTGGGCTCCTGACCGGGTTTGGCCAGCAGATAGATCTGGATGTCTCTGTCCAGATTATTGATCAGGCTGACAGTCTGGTCTGTCAGGGAAAAGAGTTTCCGTTTGGTCATATCCCACTGGGCGGGGATATTCTGTACCAGGAGGTTGAAGATAATCAGTCCCCCCAGAACGGCAATATTCAACAGGGCCGCCATTCCAGCATGACGGGCTTTAAAATTCAGTTTGAAATTCATAATTCTAGCTCCATCTCTGCTTTTCGATTCTCTGGGTTGTCAGAAAGAGGAAGAAACCAGAGAAGGACAGGTAGTAGATTACAGCATTCAGTTTGAGAATGCCCAGGGGAAAGTCGGAGAATCTTCTGGTCAGTGAAAACCAGGAGAGGGTCTTTCCAATGAGGTTGATAAACAGATCCTGATTGATCAGAAAGAGGATTCCTGTAAGGGCAACTCCCACAGCCGCTGTTATGACAGCAGAGGGAATGTTTTTTGTTGCATTGTACATCCAGCCGGCGGCCAGAGCCATAATGATCAGGGCAAAAACAGCTCCCGCCAGAGGGGTTACCGGCATAAAACTGGCCACAAAGTCGATGATCCAGGTGATAATCAGCACACAGAATGTGAGGATCGCGGCGCCGGCCTGGCTGTCGGTGAGGCTGGACACATAAATGCCGATGGATATAAAGGAAAGGCCCAGCAGGAAGAAACCGATATAGGTTCCGATAATCTGGGCTGTATCCATCTTTGTATGGAATGAGAGCAGAAGGGGATAGAGTCCCGTTATGATCAGGGTCAGCAGAAACAGAGCCCCGGCCGCCAGAAACTTTCCGGTGACAATTCCCATGGTTCCCTGGGGAGCGGTCATGAGAAGCTGATCGGTTTTCTGCCTCTTTTCCTCGCTGTATATCTTCATGGTCAGAAGTGGAACGACCAGCAGAAAGATCATGATCAGGCCGCCCAGAAAGGCTGAATAATCGGAGCTCATACCGAAGATATTGCCCACGGTGAACAGGACTCCCGATATAAGCAGGAAGACTCCCATAAATATATAACCCACCGAAGTGGTAAAATAGGTTAACAGTTCTTTTCTGAATACTGCCAGCATTATTCGTTTCCTCCTGTTTCTACAGTTGTCAGATTGAGGAAGATCTCTTCCAGTGACATGTCCAGAGGCCGCATCTGCAGAATAGGGCACTTGTGCTGTGCCAGGGCGTAAAAGACGTCCTCTCTGATATCCGTTTCTTTACCGGCTTCCACAACAACTGACATAACACCGTCTTCACTGGAGCCGGTCATGCTGATGTTATTCTGAAAATCAAGGGATTCAAGGGCTGCTCTGATGCTTTCTTCACTCCCTTTGATCTGGAGATGAAGCTTGTGCATCCCTGCCAGATTCTGAGCCAGGTTCTCGGGAGTGTCTGAAGCCACAATGCTGCCTTTGTTGATAATCAGAACCCGGTCGCAGACGGCTGAAATCTCAGGAAGGATATGGGAACTCAGGATAATCGTATGATCTTCACTCAGGTCTTTTATCAGATTTCTGATCTCAATGATCTGTTTGGGGTCAAGACCGACGGTGGGTTCATCCAGAATCAGCAGCTGGGGATTCCCCAGAAGGGCCTGTGCCAGACCGACTCTCTGCCTGTATCCCTTGGACAGGTTTTTAATCAGCCTGCCCCGCACATCCGTAATTTTGACCAGTTCGCAGATGCGGTTCAGATCTCCTGCTATTGCCTCTGATGACATCTTCTTCAGGCGGCCTGCAAATTTCAGATACTCATCCACTTTCATATCAAGGTACAGGGGAGGATGTTCCGGCAGGTAGCCGATCTTTCCTCTTGTTTTTTCCGGATCGCTGAGGATGTTCTCCCCGTCAACAAGGATCTGGCCGTCGGTGGGGGCGAAATAGCCGGTAATCATATTCATGGTTGTTGATTTTCCGGCTCCATTGGGACCCAGAAATCCGATGATTTCTCCCTTGGCTATTTCAAAGTTGATTTTATTGACAGCCGTATGTTTTCCATAACGCTTTGTTAAATCAATAGCTTTGATCAAAGTGTTCCTCCTGGAGGCTTTATTATTTTATCAGGTAACTCATACTCTTCAGATCCGGATCAGGTCCGGAATGAGTTTTGGAATTGTACCACCGGATGACCCGATAGGCAAGGAACAGGTCCTCCTGGAGCTGATATGTGTAACAAAATGCAAATAGATGGAAAAATTGATTGTTAGAATAATACTTAAAAGGTAAAATATTGTGAATCATTCATTTAAAAAATAAGAGGTGTATATTTATGGCACAAACAATGGAAGTCCGCATACTGGAGGGAGCAAGCTCTTTGTTCTACCGGTTCGGGTTCAGCAGGGTCCGCTTCTCGGAGATTGCAAAAGAAGTGGGAATCACAACAAGAACAATTTACAACTACTTTCCAAACAAGTTATCCCTTTCAAAAGCTGTTTCGGAATATTCAATCAATCAGATGCTGAATGAACTTTCCGCAATCGTAGAAAAGAAGCTACCCTTTCCTGAAACAACGGTAAGTTCTCTGAAAGTTGTTTACCGTGAATTGAACAAAAGGCTTCCTGCCTACCATAAAGACAGCAGCTGTCAGAATGGTGAGATGAACAGTCAGGTTATGCTGGATCCGGATATCAGCGGTTTTTTCAGAAGCCGGGTGGAGCTTGCCGTGAAAGAGGGGTATTACGAAAAGGACGCTCCCTTTGATATGATGATGCAGATTCTTCTGTGTCAGGTGCATTACTGCTTTCCCATGGACAGAAGTCTAACGACGGACCGGGTGGATGAAGATTACTTTATCAACTCAATCCTGCTGATTCTCAGTACCTGTGCTACCGACAAGGGCAGGCAGAAATTTAACGAATACTTCGAATCAAAATAACAGGAAGCTGTCCATATACAATACAGCATTAAAAAAAGCCGTTTCCCGGGAACCCTGGTTCTAAGAAACGGCTTTTCTCTTTTTTAAGACAGTTAAGCGATTGAGAAGTCAGTACTTCATGCTGAAGATCTTCAGTCCTTCGCTGGGGAATCTCTTTTTCACATCTTTAACGGCGTCTTCTATCAGAGCGGCTTCTTCCTTCTTGCAGTAGATGATAAGAACCACATTCTCTTCCGGCCATATATGGTCTCCCATTTTGGGATCGCTGTTCCCCACACCGTGGGCTCCGGGAATCTTTGTGTAATGGGAGGCGACTCCCCGGCTTGAAAAAGATTCAAAAAGATCCGCCTCAATGGACTGATTGACAATTATTTCCACTCGTCTCATTTGCTCTCCTCCAGTGCTGGTCTGGTAATGAAATCTTCCGAATCACTGCATTCGCTTTTCTCGTTATCATGCTTTCTGTTGAATACTGCATAGAGTACGGGAACAAGAAAGAGAGTGAGAATCGTACTCATGGTCAGTCCGCCAATTACGGTCTGTCCGAATGGTTTGACCAGTTCTGATCCCTGTCCGCTGGAAAAGGCCATGGGCACCATACCCAGTACGGTGGTCAGGGTTGTCATCAGAACAGGACGGAGTCTGTTCCCGCCGGCTTCAATACAGGCGTCGCGGATACAGAGGCCCCGGCCCCTGAGAATATTGGTATAGTCCACCATAACGATCCCGTTGTTTACAACAATCCCTGCCAGCATGACCACACCAACCGCCGAGTACATACTGATGGTTTCTCCGGTAATCTTGTACAGGAAGATAATACCGATGGCCGTCAGGGGGATGGTGAAAAAGATGATGAACGGGTCCCGGAGGGATTCAAACTGGCTGGCCATAACACCGAATACCAGAACCACCGCAATAATCATAATAACCACAAACTTCATGACGTAAGACTGAATTTCCGCATAGTCTCCGTTAAAGTCGATGACAACAGAATCATCTGCCACTATGTTCTGCTTGATCAGCTCCCGGACCTTGGGTTCAACCTGGTTGGCCGCGAATCCCGGTTTCAGACCGCCGGTTACATGGATAACCCGGGACTGGTCCTCTCTGGCGATGTCCACAGGTCCTGAGGTCTTCTCAATGGAGGCCACAGAAGAGAGGGGAATCCTCTGCCCCATGGAGTTCATTACAAAAATCTTCTCCAGATCGGGAATCTGTGAGCGGTCCTCTTCGGCAAGGATCACAAGAATATCAAACTCGTCTCCCCCGACCCGGTAGCGGGAGGCTGTGGTTCCGTCCACATTGGCGGAAATTTCATTCCCGATGCTGTAAATACTCAGTCCCAGGGAATAGGCTTTTTCCCGGTCCACAACGATTTCCGCCTGAGGCAGACCCTCACTGAGGCTGACATCGGGCTCGGTGACTTCCGGTACCTGATCAATCAGCATGTCCCGAATGGCATAGGCGACTCTTTTACCTTCATCCATATCTTCGGTTTTAACAATGATATCAATGGGCGAGGCAGAGCCCCCCATATTCATATTGGCACCGAAGCTGAAGGTGGCCGAGGGGAAGCTGTCAAAGTGGGATCTCAGCTTCTCTTTGATCTCGTCGTTGCTCTCGCTGCGGAGTTCAAAATCCTGAAGGGTTATGGTCAGAGTTCCCTTACTGCTGTCATCGGCTGCCAGAAATCCGCCGGAACCTGTGGAGATGATAATGTCCCTGGCACTTTCCACTTCTTCCTGGGCAATGACCGCCAGCTGGTTCATATATTCCTGGGTCAGGTCCAGTCTGGTACCTACAGGCATTTCCATATTCAGGGTAATGGAGTCCTCTTCACTGGTGGGCATAAAGTTGATCCCCAGAGAGGGGAACATCAGCAGACTGGAAATAAAGAGAGCCAGTACTACCAGAACCACCAGGAGTTTGTTGTCCAGACAGGAGGCCAGAAGTCTCTTGTACCCGTTGTCCATCCCTGTGAAGAACCGTTCCATGGCATTATCGATGCCTCTGAGGGCCCTCCATTTCAAGGGTCTCTGTTTCCGGGTGTGAATGGTTATATACTGGCTGGCCAGTACAGGAACCAGGGTCACCGCGATAAACATGGAGGAGAGCAGGGCGATGATGATGGTAAAGGCAAGGTCCTGAAACAGAACTCCGATCATCTCCAGTTCTTTTTTAAACATCAGAACCGGGAGAAATACACAGACCGTTGTCAGGGTGGAGGCCATAATGGCCATAAACATTTCCTGGGTTCCCAGGATAGCCGAAGGTTTAAGCTTGGCTCCCTTCTCCCGGTAACGGAAAATGTTTTCCAGTATAACGATGGAGGAGTCGACAATCATACCCACACCCAGAGTGAGTCCCGCCAGGGTCATGATATTCAGGGTCAGTCCCGAGAAGTACATGAACATGATGGTGATCAGCAGGGAGATGGGCAGAGACAGACCGATGATCAGTGTACTCTTAAAGCTTCTGAGGAAGACAAAGAGGACAATCATGGCCAGGATGGCTCCGTTCAGGGCCGAATTGGTAACCTGATCCAGAGAGCCCCTGATCATATCGGTGGTGTTGTTGATAACCTGTACCGACATATCCGGGGGGAGGTTTCTGTTGATCTGATCCAGTTTTTCAATAACGTTATCGGCGGTTTCGATGGAGTTTACACCGCTCTGTTTCTGGATGGAAATATAGATACCGGGCTCACCGTTAATATAAACCGTGTTGGTGGCATCCTTGTAACCTTCTCGTACCGTCGCAATATCTCTGAGGCGGATATCCTTGGTTACACCGCCTGACATTTTATAGGAGATGACGGCGTTGGAGATCTCTTCCAGGCTTTTATACTCACCCGCTGTCCGAATCAGGTATTTTTTGCTCCCTTCCTCAACCGAACCGGCACCC
>JAQQAM010000068.1 GCA_028532905.1 Spirochaetales bacterium | reverse complement strand
CGGCAGAAATTCAGTTCCTGGTCGGTTTCGATTCCTTCTGCAACGACTTTGATCCCCATCAGGTGGGACATGTTCACAATATTTTCGGCAAAAAGCTTTTTCTTCTGATCCCGGTCTATTCCGTCAATAAAGAAACGGTCGATTTTAACCACATCCGGTTCCGAGTGGTACAGCAGCTGCAGCCCGGAATACCCCGAACCGTAATCATCGATGGCAATCTTGAAGTTTTCATTTTTATACTGATCCAGTACGGCAATGGTCTCACTGGTATTGCTGAACTCATGACGCTCTGAAATTTCAAAATAGAAATCCGATTTATTGACACCCAGATCATTGAGCATCTCTACTGTATTCCCGGGGCTGTAATCGGGCATTTCCAGAATTCGGTTATCCAGATTGTAAAAGAGGGCTTTCTGGGAAATCCGGTTCAGATTTCTGATTTTATTGACGGCTTTCCGTCTCAGTTCCAGATCCACCGTATAGAGGGCTCTGTCATAAAAGGCTCTGTCAAAGACCTCGAAAATACTGCTGAAACCGCAGTGCTCCCAGTCTCTGAGGAGGGCTTCATAGGCAAATACTTCACCTGTAAAGCTGTTGACAATCGGTTGATAGGCATAGTCCAGGTTCTGACAGATGCCCTTCCAGTATTCGGTCATATCCAGATCCCTTTCAGCCAAACTGTTCATAATAAACATACTGACTTCCAATATTCCTTATGTAAATTGAAGCCATACTCAAATTCTCATATAAGAGTATGATGAGAATGTGTTAAAAAAAGGTTAAATAAACGGAGAACCGAAAATTAACAGGAATTTTATCAAACCATAACTTTCAGCTCCCATAAATTAAACCCGGGAGGACGATCTGTTATGAAAATAGTCTATGGAGTCGCCGGAGAAGGCCGGGGACATGCGTCCAGAGCCGCTGCCCTCTGGCCCTTTCTATCAAAAAAAATGGATCTTACCATTGCCTGTCCCGAAGCCATCGGGCCCTTTATTGAGGAAAAAACACCGGGAGTTTCCATCGACCTTATTCCGGGTATCCATTTTTCCCTGCAGGGACACAGGATTGATTATTTCGGGTCCATACAGAAAAATCTTCCCCTTATATACCGGTTTAACGAAATCACCGATGCTATGGCTCGTACAATGAAGGATCAGAAGGCAAACGGGGTTATCAGTGATTTTGAACCCTTTACAGCGGTAGCTGCCTGGAAGGCAGGGCTTCCGCTTTTGAATCTGAACCACCCGGCTGTGGTGAGACGGTATTTCTCCCTGCTTCCCGATGCGGTGAGTGCCAAGTTTGTGGCATCCATAATGACCCCTCCTGCACAGAAGCATCTGATCTGTTCCTTTTACGACGGGGATGTGGGCCCTATTTTAAGGGATGAGATCAGAAATACCAGACCCGGGAAGGGTGATTATATACTGGTCTATGTGAAAGAATCCTCGGCCGCCGAGGTCAGGGAGAAATTGTCCGGGTTCCAGGACACTGAATTCCGCTTTTTCCCCGACAAACAGAGTAATTTTATTGACGCCCTCTCCGGATGCGCTGGTGTCATAGCTCCTGCAGGGCATCAGCTATTGTCGGAGTCTCTGTTTCTGAAAAAACCGGTCCTGGCCATGCCTCAGAAAGGACAGTATGAACAGCGTCTGAATGCCAGAATGCTGAAGGCCAGCGGCTGGGGCAGAGAAACCAGTCTTCAGAATCTGACCCGGGATACAGCCGATTTCATCAGGGATCTGCCGGAGTTCCCCTTCAAAGCCGATCCTTTTCATCGCTTTATTTTTGATGATCATACCGCCCGGACAGCCTCTATCATCACATCCTTTTTTAAAGAGGAAACAGGGAAAAGCCGTCTTTCCAGAAGAAGCAGCTGTGATTATTTCCAGTATTTCCCCCGGAAGATCAGGAGACTGAGAGAACTGACCGCCTGATGTTATCAGTCTATCCGGATCTGACCATCTTGATCTAACAAGTCCGGGAATCAGTATTTTCATATTGAAAGAACCGAAGAATCATTCATAATTAAGAACATATCCCTGTGTCGAGGTTTTTATGTTCAAAAGGAAATCATCCGGACGGAACCGTCATCTGCATCATAAAGAGAAGTACTGCCTTGTCTTAAGCGGCGGCGGAGCCAAAGGGGTCTACCATGTGGGCGCCTGGCGGGCTCTCACGGAGATGGGGATTGAGGTGGAAGCCTTTATCGGCAATTCCATAGGTGCCATTCTGGCCGGTTTTCTGGCTCAGGGACAGATCCGGGAGATGGAGGAGATCGGAGCCAATATCGGTGCCGACTTTATAATGAAAATCCCCGATGAGTTCCTTGATAAGGGCAATATCCGCATCGGCAAAGCCAACCTGGCGGCATTCAGGCAGTTTTACCGCAGTGTTATCGAAAAGAAGGGGATTGATGTGACTCCCCTGAAGGAACTGCTGCATCAGAACCTGAGTGAAAAAGCTATCCGGAAAAGCGGGCATGAACTGGGAGTGGTGACATTCAATGTCTCCGATTTCAAGCCGAAATATGTGTTTCTGGATGAGATGGAGGAGGGGACTGTTCTGGATTATCTGATGGCCAGTGCCGCTTTTCCGGGACTGGAACAGACTGTGATCAACGGCAAATCCTTTATTGACGGTGGGGTTGTGGACAATATGCCCTATGATATGGCCCGGGAGAGGGGGTATACCAATATCATTCTGGTGGATATTTCCGGAATGGGGCTGAATAAAAAGCCCAATGTTCAGGGGAGCCGGACCGTCTATATAAAGAACTCCATCCAGATGGGCTGGGTTTTCGATTTTTCAAAATCCTTTATTCACGATTTTAATGAGCTGGGTTACCTGGATACCAAAAAGGTCTTCGGATGCCTTAAAGGGGAGAAGTATTTCTTTGTGCCCGAGAAGAAAATTGAGCGCTCCTTTGAACGCTACCTGGAGAGTCCCGAAGCCCGTACCATAATTGACTATCACCTTCCCGACCTTGTAGACAGTTCCCACTCTGTGAAAGAGAAAATCAGGATGCTCCTCCCGGAAGGAATGAAACGGAACAGGGATCTGCTCTACTGCCTGGCCGACTGCGCTGCCGCCACCTTTCAGATTAAAAGGGTTCATGAATACAGCCTTAAGGAGCTGTACCAGGTGATCAAGTCTAAGAAAGAGAGGGAAGATCTCAGAATTGAATCTCTGGTCAAAGAGATCACCCCTGCACAGAAGATCAGCCTTACCAGAAAACTGGAACTCCTTTTCAATGAGGTGAGGAAGGAAGTTCTGAAGAAAGAAGGGGACGGGGATTCTCCCTATTACGACTACTGTTTGTGTACAGACGTTCTGGGCTGGGGACAGTCCATTCTGATCAAAGGGCTGATGGTGCACTACAAAGAGATGGCTGCCGGTCTGCTGGCGGCGGATTTTCTGTTTACCAGATACTGATTCCTCTGCTGCCCTCTGTAAGATTCACCCGGAGAACGTATTCTCCCCCCCTATGAATGGGACTCCCTGAACCGGCTCAGATAAACGGATGTGGTCATATCTTCCGGAAATTCAGCCTGAACCTCTTTAAAACATGCATAGGCCTCTTCATACTGTCCTGCATCCCTGTGGCGGACGGCCTTTTCAAAAACCTCTTTTGTTCTGAGTTTCTGATTTGTGATCGACGGAGAGTCTCCGTTGAACAGCTCATAAATCTGTACCGGTTCGGCCTTGCCTTTTACGGGGACTTTCCCGATGTACCGTACCTGCCTCCGCTCCTGGCTTTGAAGCCGTTTGTAACTCTCTTCACTGAGGGCGATATTCAGGCCGTACTCCTTTGTGAGGCTTTCAATCCGGGAACAGAGATTAACCGCATCGGATATGACGGTGCCGTCCATCCGCTTCTCCTCTCCGATGGTCCCCATCATCAGGGTTCCCGAATGGATACCGATTCCCACCCGGATGGGATCATAGCCTGAATTGGCTCTGTGATTGTTGTAGAGTTTCAGGATAAGCCGCATTTTTATGGCCGCCTGTACCGCATTCTCAGCAGAATCCTTTCCTGCAAAAAGAGCCATGATGCCGTCTCCCAGATATTTATCAATAAAGCCGTCGTAGTCACGGATCACCGGGCAGACCCTTTTGTAATAGGAGTTGAGAAACTGGAAATTTTCATGAGGCGACATCTTCTCAGACAGGGAGGTGAAGTCCCGGATATCCAGAAACATAACGGTCATATCCATCTGAATATGATCTCCCAGTTTGATGTCCCTGATTGTTTTTTTGCTCAGGTATGTCAGAAACTCCTCGGGGACAAAACGTCTGAAGGAGCTGTTGGTCGATTTCAGCTCCATGGCCAGCTCCCTGCTTTCGGCAAAGGACTTTCCGATTTTCCAGCTGAGGAGAGTCGCCTGACCCAGGATGAATACTCCCAGTCCCAGAGGAACCATATGGAAGGTGTCCAGAACTTTCTGGGAATAGAGCATATCGTTGACCGCCGCCAGAAGGAGCAGAATAAAACCTCCCAGTATGACTCTGGCGGACATATCCTTCTGCCAGGCTCTCCGGCAGAGAACAGAAAAGATAGTAAGCCCTGCCGCCAGGGCGGCCAGCTGGTAGACAGTGAGAAAGTTGATGTAAAACCTGTGTCTGGTTGAGACCGCCAGAATGCAGTAGGCCAGTGAGATGATATCCAGAGGTCTCTCCAGAAAACTCCCGATGCGGGAGGGATATTCCCTGTTGGTGAATCTGAGAAACAGGGGAACAGCCATATAGAAGGTGAGGTGCCCCAGGGTGGCTTCCAGTTCCAGAGGGAGGGTGGGCAGTAGTTTGACCAGGATATGCTCCCCGTACAGGAGGGTTCTCAGAGCCAGAACCAGGGAGAACAGACCGAAAAAGAGGGACGAATCACCATCATCCCGTCCGCTGATGAAAAACAGGATATAGAGAATGCCTATAACCAGAAAGACTCCGAACAGAAAGGACTCCATTATCTCGAGCCTTCCCTGTTTCAGAAGCAGCAGTTCCAGGCTCCCGATGCTGGGCGCATCCAGGATTCCCCCGTTGAAGTCGTAATAATTGGAGACCTGCAGAACAATTTCCAGACTGCTGCTCCGGGGGAGGGGAACGACTCTGGGGGGCTGTATCCTGGGATTCAGGGTCCACTCTTCTCCCGGTTCTCCGTTCTGATGCAGAAGGACACCGTTTACAAAGAGCTTATAATGATTAAAGGTGTATTCTGTTCTGAGTCCTATGTTTCCGCTTCCTGGCGGGAGCTGGACCATGCAGCGGAATGTGGCATAACCGTGTTCCGGATAGCGGCTGTCCTTGTTCCAGGCTTCGGGTACGAGTATGGTTTCCGCTTCGCGGGCTTTGAAATCACTCTCTTTGATAAGCAGATTGTTCCAGTAAAAGTCCCAGGGACCCTCCAGAAAGACCTGTTCTCTGGTCAGATCCCTTTCTCTTAAGTTGAATGTAGGAATATCCCCCAGATTCCAGGATTGTGCGGATACAGCTCCCTGTACAAGAGACAGCAGTAAAACTGTCAGAACTAGAGATTTTCTGAAAAAAGGATTCATGTAATTATTATAGGGTATTAATTCAATTCAGGTGGATTTTTTAAAGTGAAAATAATGATCCTCTCACCGGTTCTCGTACTGAGGTCGGAGTGCATGCTGATGATTTCCACTTTTAGAATATCCTGAATCACTGTCTCCAGAAGAGTCCGGCCGTTTTCTACAAGAGTCCGGCGCATCTGTTTGATCTGAGCCCGGCCGTTATCAATGTCATGAGACTCTGCCAGACGGTTTTCGGCAGGTGAAAGAACGCCTTTCATTCTGAGAAGGACCATATCATCAATAATGTAGCATTTAGCCTCCAGAGGCCCTCTTCCCATATATTCCTTTTCAAATCGGATCAGGGCTTTTGTAATTTCCTCTTCCATCTGGCCTTTTGTCATGATTTCCTCTGGTAAATGTGTTTATTTATCACTAATTATATCCTTTGAGAGGCAGGACTTTCAATGAGTTTAACGCTTTTGTAATCTAAACCTTATCCTACCGTCTTGCAATGAATTGATTTGAAATATATTATACAGGAGTTCTCCGGGGGAATCCCTGAAGGGCGGCTTGTCCGTCGGTCAGTCTTCAGCCGGTTTACACCAAGAGTCTTAGCTTATGAATTACTGCTTTATTCGCAGGGATTAGTATGGATGATGACCCGAAATGCGTGTCCCGTTGAACGTGCAGTTCGGGTTTTTTTATATATCATTACCAAACATGTCTTAATTTTTAAATTAAGCAAAGGAGAATAGAGAATATGTCAGTTCCCACAAAGAACAAAAAACTTCTGGCATGGGTAGATGAAATTGCTGCCATGACCACCCCCGAAGAAATCATCTGGTGCGATGGTACCGTCGAAGAGTACGATCGTCTGATGGCTCAGATGGTAGAAACCGGAATGGCTATCAAGCTGAACGAAGAAAAAAGACCCAACAGCTACGCCTTCAACTCAGATCCTTCTGATGTTGCCCGTGTAGAAAGCAGAACCTACATCGCTACCAGAAAGAAAGAAGATGCCGGCCCCACCAACAACTGGATTGATCCCGATGAACTGAAAGAGACCATGAGAGGTCTGTACAAAGGCTGCATGAAAGGCCGCCCCATGTACGTAATCCCCTTCTCCATGGGTCCCATCGGTTCCGATATCGCTCAGATCGGTGTTGAGCTGACTGACTCTCCCTACGTTGTAGTCAACATGCACATCATGGCCAGAGTTTCCAACAAAGTACTGGATGTACTGGGCGAAGACGGTGAGTTTATCCCCTGTCTCCACACTGTAGGTTCTCCTCTGGAACCCGGTCAGAAAGACAGCAGATGGCCCTGTGCTCCTGTTGAGAAAAAGTACATTGCCCACTTCCCCGAAGAAAACCTGATCTGGTCCTTCGGTTCCGGTTACGGTGGAAACGCCCTCCTCGGAAAGAAGTGTCTGGCTCTGAGAATTGCTTCTGCCAAGGGTAGAAGAGAAGGCTGGATGGCTGAGCACATGCTGATCCTCCGCTTTACCAACGAAAATACAGGTAAAAAATACCACATTGCCGCGGCATTCCCCTCAGCATGTGGAAAAACAAACCTGGCCATGCTTCAGTCTACCGTTCCCGGATGGAAGGTTGAAACCATTGGTGACGATATTGCCTGGATGAAACCCGGAAAAGACGGACGTCTGTACGCCATCAACCCCGAAGCAGGATTCTTCGGTGTTGCACCCGGTACTTCCGAGCACTCCAACCCCATGGCTCTTGCCTCTTGTAGAAAAGACGCTATTTTCACAAACGTTGTAGTTACAGAAGACAAAGACGTATGGTGGGAAGATATGGGTTACGACTGCCCCAACGGCGGCGGAATCGACTGGAAGAACAACCCCTGGAAACAGGGTCAGAAAGATGCTGACGGAAACGAAGTTAAGGGTGCTCACCCCAACAGCCGTTTCACAGCCAAAGCCGAGCTTTGTCCTGTAATCTGCCCCGACTGGGAAGATCCTGCAGGTGTTCCTATCGATATCTTCGTATTCGGTGGAAAGAGAACTTCTGTAATGCCTCTGGTACACGAAGCCTACGACTGGGAGCAGGGTGTATACATGGGAGCCACAGCTTCCTCCGAGCCCACAGCGGCTGCCCTTGACCTGGGTAACGTAAGCCTCAGATTCGACCCCTTTGCCATGACTCCTTTCATGGGTTACAACGGTGGTGACTACATGCAGAACTGGTTCGACATGGGTGAAAAACTCGGTGACAAAGCTCCCAAGATTTTCTACGTTAACTGGTTCCAGAAAGATGGAAAGAGATTCATCTGGCCCGGATTCGGTGAAAACAGCCGTGTTCTGAAATGGATGTGCGACCGTGTTGAAGGTCTCGTAGACGCAGTAGATACTCCCATCGGACGTATGCCTGCTGACGAGGGAATCATCGAAGGTCTGGACATTGCCAAGGAAGACTGGGAAAGACTGATGAAAGTTGACACTGAAGCCTTCAAGGGAACTCTCTCTGATGCGAAAGAGTACCTGGCCAAGTTCGGTGACAGACTGCCCAAGAAGATGACTGAACAGCTCGAGAAGCTGGAAGCCCGTCTGGGTTAATTCTGATAACTGATCCGGCTTGCCGGTATCAGTTTAAAGAAGAATATCGCCGCATCCTTTTCGGACGCGGCGAACCATAAAAAACCGCCTCACATGAGTGATGGCGGTTTTTTTATGAGCTACTTCAGATACACAGACACCCGCTTCAGAACTTCTCCGGGGATAAAGGGTTTGGGGATGTAGTCTTCAGCTCCCGACTCGAATATTCTGGTTCTTGTATCCGGATCATCCATTGCAGAAATAAAGAGAACAGGAATATCCCGGGTATCAGAGTCCTCTTTTAATGCGGAACAGACATCAAAGCCGTCCATTCCCGGCATCAGGATATCCAGAAGTATCAGATCAGGCTGATTTTTACGAGCCAGCTTAAGGGCTGATTCTCCGTTCAGAGCCACTCCGATTCGGTAATGCTCTCCCAGAACTCCCAGAAGATAATCCAAGTTTACCTTTGAATCGTCTGCTATAAGCAGATTTTTCTTTTCCATCGTACACCTCAATGACAGCCCTTTTTCCGGTCCTGTTCCTACAATAAGTTTAGTAACAGGCTGCTCATGTATCAAGTTTCTTGATTTACCGGTTAAAATGAATATTAATTATACTGTTGTCTCTCAATTTTATTACATAATGCAGGGTAAGAATGAAATCACAAGAACCATACAGAATTCTGGCTGTGGATGATTCAGCAGATAACTGCAGTATTATCCTTAACTGTTTCTCAGAGAAGTATACTGTGCATGTTGCCAACAGTGCTGAATCGGCATTGAGCCTGCTGGAAAAAATTGTGCCGGATATAATTCTGCTGGATATTATCATGCCGGGAATGGATGGTATGGAACTGTGTTCCCGCATCAAATCACAGGATAATCTAAAGCATATACCGGTTCTGTTTCTTACGGTAATGGCAGATACCGATCAGATTATAGCCGGTTTCCAGGCGGGAGCCGCAGATTATATTACCAAACCCTTTAATCTTGATGAACTGAAAGCCCGTGTAGAGATGCATCTTGAACTTAAAAGTAACCGGGATCTTCTTCTTCAGAGAAACATGGAACAGAATGAACTGCTTCATATCCTGCACCATGATCTGGCCAACACATTTACAAGCCTTTCCGCTCTGGCCCAGTTCCTTCAAAAAGAGAGTGAACAGGAGCTGCCCCATCTGCCCAAAATCATTTCAACCGTAAAAAACGGATGCGAAATCATCAATATGGTCAGAAATCTGGGTTCCGGTGATTCAGCCCATCTGACCCTGAAAGCGGTCAGTCTGAGATCTGCTTTCAGTGAATCCGCTTCTATTCTTGAACCTATGCTTCTTAAGAAAAATATCGATCTGAAGACCGATTTTGAGGGAGACCCCCTGATCTCCGCTGAAAAAAGTTCCCTTGTCAATTCGGTTATAAATAATCTTCTTACAAATGCTGTTAAGTTCTCCTATCCAGGAGAGAGCATTTCCGTTGCCATAAGAGAGGAGCCGGAGGGAGTCCGTTTTACGATTGAAGACCGGGGCATCGGGATGCCTGCAGATATGGTTCAATCCCTTTTTGATCCGGGTAGAAACTTCAGCCGGATCGGCACGGAGGGAGAAAGAGGTACAGGATTCGGAATGCCTCTGGTCAGAAAGTTTCTGACAATGTATCAGGCGAGTATCAGTATCTCATCCCGTGAAATTGATCCGCATCCCCATGATCACGGAACACGGGCTGATATCCTTTTCCGGAAAGGCGGTCAACCCATTGACTGACAGGCTCTCTGATGCTGCACTGGATGCTGCCGGTCTGGATACTGCTGCCGGAATAGAACGCTTGGGGGGAGACAGTCAGCTGTATTTATCTCTCTTATATAAATTCAAAACAGAACACAGGGACGATATGAGAAATCTGCAGGAGTGCAGAGAAAAGAATGATTATGATGCTGTATACAAAATGGTTCATACTCTTCAGTCGGTAACCGGCAATATTGCCGCCCGAGAGGTTTCAGAACAGATGCACATCATTTTAAAGGCTATGAAAGAGAAGGTACCTCTTCAGTCTGTAGGAAAAGACCTGGACAGGGTGTCAGCAGATTTTAATGCTCTCCTTACAGCTATTGATAGACTTCCCGACTCAGTATTCAAAGACTTCTCCCGCCCCGAGGGAAGCATGAGGACAGGCCGTAGGGATGAGCTTATGGCTTACCTGCTGGATCTGTCGCGGTATTTTTAATTTGAGCTGCCCGGTGAATGTCAGAGTATTCTGAAAGATCTTTTATCCTGCTCCTGGTCTGAAGAGATCAGGGCAAAGCTAATGAGTCTGGCGTCTTTTCTTGATAGTTTTAATTTTACAGATTCCCGGGACCTTGTTCTGGATCTTCTGGATTCTCCTGCGGATTAATATGAAACGGATTGTCCTTTTTCTACTGCTGATTTCAATCTCTTATTCCCTTTCTGCTGATGAAGATTTTATCGTAGCTCTTCCGGATCATTACAGCCCCTTGAGTGTGCTGAGAGATGATAATACACCTGCCGGATTTCTTGTGGATCTCTGGAGAATCTGGGGACTGAAGACCGGACATTCTGTCGGTTTTCTGATTACAGACCCGGCCGATTGTCTGGAGGCTGTCAAAGACGGCAGAGCTAATATACACGGTGCGTACAAACGAACTGATTCAGACAGTGTTCTGGAAGGCATAACGAAAGCTGTGTATAAAACAGACAGCCTGCTTTACTATCCTTCGGACAGACAGGCCGGGAGCATTCAATCATTTATGGGGGAACGCATCGGCCTTGTAAAAGGTTCGGTTGATAATGAATCGTTGAAACGTACCTATCCCCGTTTAAACTTCAAATACTACAAGAGCTATGCTGCCCTTCTGCAGGGGATGTTCCGATCAGAAATAAGTGCTTTTATCGGGGAAGCGGTTGTAGTGGATCAGCTGTTGTCCAATGAAATGAGACAGGATAGTTTTAAAACAGTCTCATCATTTGAGCTGCGGGAAGAGCTGTACAGCGCTGTCGCTCCCCATAATTCTCAGCTTATAGAGGATATTAACAGAGGGTTTGAACGTTTTTCTATCGATGAGTGGCAAAGTCTGGAAGAACTGTGGATAGGAAATTCGGATAACCGCTTTTATGATTCAGACAGAAGCCAGATCCTCTCTGAGGATGAGCAGAGCTGGCTGGATGAACATGACTCAATCACTCTCGGGGTTGATCCTCACTTCATCCCCTTCGAATTTCTGGATGATAACGGCAACTATCACGGTATGGCTGCCGACTATGTTGAGCTCCTGAACGCCATACTGGGAACCAATATGCAGGTGGCCGCCGGTTTGTCCTGGCAGGAGGTGCTGGACCGTGCTTCCAGAAGAGAGATTGATGTCCTTCCCTGTCTGGGTATTACAGAAGAACGGAAACAGAATTTTCTGTTTTCCGATTCCTATCTGCACTGGCGGCGAGTCATTGCCGTGCGTAAAGGGTTTCCCAATGTTGATTCCGTTGCAGATCTGGAAGGGCTGAAGGTGGCCGTTCAGCGCGGCAGCTCTCATCATGGGTATATTCTTGAACATACGGATTTGGAACCTGTTCTGTTCGAGACAGCTCAGGAGGCTCTGAAGGCTCTCTCTGGTCTGGAGGTGGAGGCTTTTATCGGAAATGACGCAGCCATCAGTTATGACCTGACCCGTTTGTATCTGGATAATGTGGAGATAAGAGCCCCGGTCTCACCGGAATTGAAGAGTCTCTCCTTTGCTGTCAGAAAAGACTGGCCCGAACTGGTCGGAATAATCAATAAGGGACTGTCCGCCATAGATGCAGAGGAAAAAGAAAGGATACAGAACAAATGGGGGTATACCCTTCATAAAGATCTGTCAGGGGGAGTCATTCTGTCCAATCGGGAGCAGCTCTGGCTTCAGGCTAACAGTCCCATCCGAATCTCCGGTGACAGCGGCTGGCCTCCTTTCAGTTATTATTCGGATGAAGGAGTATATTCGGGAATTATCACAGAGTACCTGGACCGTCTGGTCCAGATTCCGGGACTGGAAATAGAAATTGTCCGGATTGACCGGTGGAATGATGTGATGCGGAACCTGAGAACCGGTAACATCGATATTATAGACGGAATTGCCGTTTCTCCCGAGAGACGGGAGTATTTTGATTTTACAGAGGAACTGCTTGAGCTGGAAACTTTCCTGATTACCCGTTCCGATGCTTCAGGCATTTATAGTCTGGACAAAATGGACAACATGCATGTAGGTGTTGTTGAAGGGTATGTCACAGAAGATGGAATCCGGAAAAATTATCCTGATGTTCAGCTGGTGAAGTATCTGAGCAGCTCCGAAGGGCTGCTGGAGCTGTCCCGTGGCAATATCGATTCGTTTGTTGTAGACCTTCCTACTTTTGATTATTACAGTAAGAGGCTGGGACTGACAGATTTGAAAGTCGCAGGCAGTACTCCTTTTAAATATAATGTTGCCTTTGCCGTCCGCAAAGAGGATCAGATCCTCAAAGGAATTCTTGATAAATTTATCCTCAGTATCTCAGTGGAAGAACGGGATAGAATCTACCGGAACTGGGTGTCTCTGGAATTCACTAAAGAGTTTGACTATACCCTGTTGTGGCAGGTCCTGGCCGGTTTCGGAATCATTCTTATTCTTGTTTCTCTGTGGATCAGGTCTCTCCGCAGGAAGGAACATAAAGCCCGCAGTCTATTTGAATCTTCCCCTCTGGGGATGGTTCGAATCGGCAGGAATTCTGCCGTTCAGGAGTGTAATGATCTTTTTGCGGATCTTCTGGGAAGGGAGGCTAGTGAGATTCTCGGATCTTCCATAGAACAGATCCTGTCCGGAAGCCCTGCTGTTGATTTTTACAGGAAGGCCCGGAAAGGGGAGAGGAGTGTATTTGAGGGGCTTGTGTCTTTCTCATCTGCCGGCCGTTCCGTTGATCTGCGCTGTATATTTAATCCTGTTGATAATAATGAGTCGTCCAATGCTGTTATAGCTACTTTTGAAGATATAACAAAAAGGAAAAAGATGGAGGCTGATCTGATTCAGGCCCGTAAAGAGGCGGATGATGCGAATTCAGCCAAAAGCAGTTTTCTGGCCAGGATGAGTCATGAGATCCGAACCCCCATGAATGCCATTATCGGACTCAGTAATATTGTTCTGGATTCGGGATTGAACGATAAACAGAGGGATTATATTGAGAAAATCGAGAAATCCGGCTACACCCTGTTGAGTCTTATCAATGATATTCTGGATTTCTCGAAGATTGAAGCCGGGAAAATGGACCTGGAGATTATACCCTTCTCACTGGAAGAGGTCTTTGACAGTCTTTCTAATCTTATCAGTTATAAAACAGAGAACCGGGGCCTGGAACTTATTTTTGATATCCATCCCGATGTCCCCCTTTTTCTGAAAGGAGATCCTCTGCGCTTGAGTCAGATTTTGCTGAATCTGTGTTCCAATGCCGTAAAGTTCACGGAGGAGGGAGAAATCCTTGTCCGGGCCGAAGTGGCTGAGATTTCAGAGATCCCAGAGAACTCTAAGATTTCTGAGAACTCTGAGGAAGACGGTTTGAGCGAGGGGGCAGAAACGAATTCTGAGCAGATCATGCTGAAATTCTCTGTCAGTGATACGGGGATCGGCCTCAGTCGGGAACAGCTGGACTCTCTATTTTCCGCTTTCACACAGGCTGACAGTTCCACAACCCGAAAGTATGGCGGTACAGGTCTGGGGCTGGCCATCTGCAAGAGACTGACCGAACTGATGGGAGGGGATATCACAGTAGACAGTGAACCAGGTCAGGGCTCTGTTTTTACATTCACCGCCCGGTTTGAACCGGACAGAGATCCCGGAGAACGGATCGACAGCAGCAGTATGGATTTAAGCGGTCTGAATATACTTCTTGTGGATGACAATGAGACATCCTTGACCGTTTTGAAAGAGACACTTGAATCCATGTCATTTTTTGTAGAGACAGCCCTTTCCGGTGAGACGGCACTGGAGATGATTGAAAAAAATAACTCTTTGAAGAAGGATTATGATCTGATTATCCTGGACTGGAGAATGCCCGGACTGGACGGCATTGAAACCGCATTCAGAATCAGGAACATCGAAGGAGAAGCCGGGCCGCCCAAGCTTTTGATGGTGACAGCCTATTCCAGAGAGGATGTGCAGAAGCAGAGCGAAGAAGCCGGATTCTCGGGTCTCCTGACGAAACCGGTCTCACCCTCCCATCTCTTTGATGCCATTATTTCCGCATTCTCGGCTTCTTAAACTTT
>JAQQAM010000067.1 GCA_028532905.1 Spirochaetales bacterium | reverse complement strand
GCCTCTACTACTTTCAGCAGAACGCGATCACCTAAAGGTTTAATTGTCATAATAGTCCCTCTCATTACTATTTAATTATTACAACTGATAATATACGGATTCTTCATGTACGGGTCAAGAAAAAATTACCCATCATAAATGAATTGAAAAATCAAAGATATTACAGGTAAAAAATCATTTGCTTCAGAGTCCCTTTATTATTATTTTTCACTTATGATCGCAAGAGGCAGAAGTCAAAGCAGAAAAACCAGGGAGCTCACATTCGGTAAAACCGGATCCAAATTGAACGAATATGGTATGACCAGTTCCTTCAGTGAGTCAGATGCCGATTTTAATGCTTTTCTTTCTGTTCAGCTGGAGCGCTATCTGAAAAGAAAGACTGTAAAACGCTTCTGCTCTGATGTGGAAAGAGATGTTATTGTACAGATTATCAGTGACAGCTGGGTCGAATTCCTGAAAAATCGTGAACTGGGTCAAATGGACACAGATCAGAAAATCAGCTCCTATTATGCCTTTACCCTTGTTTTTCCTTACTTTGTGGCAGAAGAAGAGAGTCTTATCAGTGTAGATTTTCGCAGTAATTCTGTTTTAAAGGGAGAAGATCTGTGCAGTTGCGGCAGTGGTGTTCCTTTCAGACAGTGCTGTGGAGGCATTAAAAGTCTGGGTGATCTGTTAAACGGTTCATATTGACTCAGTATGGGTATGAAAAACCCCTAATGGGTCGAAATGACTCATTCACTTATTGTGTCTTTGAAGCTTCAATATACCTTTAATTCCCCAAAAATACTGTAAATCATTATCATGTAATAAAATAGATGAATTTGTTATTCCTGTTCTGAATTTTGGCACGTTATTTGTATATGTATAGGCAGGAGGACCAGCATGGCCTATACAAACTATAACGACGACAGTAATATACTTTCCATATACCTTAAAGAAATAAATAAGATTCCCCTTCTGACCAGAGAAGAAGAAGATGAAATAGCCAGAAAAGCGGTTGCCGGTGATCAGCTTGCCAAGGATAAACTGGTGAGAGCCAACCTGCGCTTCGTAGTCAATGTGTCCAAAAAATACCAGAACCAGGGCCTTCCTCTGGATGATCTTATCAGTGAAGGCAATATCGGCCTTATAAATGCCATTGAGAAATACGATCCCGACAAAGGATACCATTTCATATCCTATGCCGTATGGTGGATCAGACAGTCTATCCTGAAAGCTGTCTACGAGAAATCAAGAATGATCCGTCTGCCTCTGAACAGAGCGAATGAGCTGGTGCAGATTGAAAAAGTCAGAAAGGAACTGACCAAAGTCAATGGTGAAGATCCGGATGCAGAAGAAATTGCTTCCAATGTAGGCATAGCCGTTGCGGATGTTAAAAAACTGATGAATATTTCACGGGATCTTGTGTCCCTCGAATCTCCCGCCATGGGAGAAGAGAGCGTTCTGGGTGATTTTATTGAAGATGAACAGTATAAAGCGCCCGATGCCTATGTCATGGATCAGCTTCTCTCAGAGGATATAAACATAGCCCTTGATACACTGACAGAAAAAGAATCTGAGATTCTCGAAAGACGATTCGGACTCAATGGTAAGAAACCTCTTTCTCTCAAGGAAATCGGAGATCAGTTCGGACTTACAAAAGAAAGAATCAGGCAGATTGAAAAGAAAGCCATCACCAGACTGCAGCATCCTTCCAGAACCCAGTATCTGGATGCCTATGTTGCTTAATGCTAATCAGATGTATAGTCAGAATTGACCGATGCTATACGCATGTATAGTTCGATGTGTTTTGAATCTTCAATAAAGCTACACAAATGTGTAGCTTTATTGATTTATAAGCCGAACCTTTCCTTGACAGATGAGTAAAGGGGGCTTAACTTTACATAACTGAAGAGGATTTATCCCGATTCAATCGGACTAATCTAATATTTTTTATTGAAAGAAGGACGAGAATGAGTAAAGACAAATTTGTTTACTTTTTCGGCGGCGGAGCTGCAGAAGGCAAAGCGGAAATGAAAGAAACCCTTGGAGGAAAGGGAGCCAATCTTGCAGAAATGACAAACCTCGGAATCCCCGTCCCTCCCGGTTTTACTATTTCAACAGATGTATGTGAACTTTATTATGAGAATGACAGAACCTACCCTGACTATATTGTAAAACAGGTTGAAGAGAACCTGAAAAAACTGGAAACAGAAATGGGAATGAAACTGGGTGATCCCGAGAACCCCCTCCTGGTTTCTGTCCGTTCCGGTGCTGCTGTTTCCATGCCCGGAATGATGGATACAGTTCTTAACCTGGGTCTTACCGAAGCCGGAGTCGCCGGACTGGCTGCCCGTTCAGGAAATGAGAGATTTGCCTGGGACTCCTACAGACGATTCATCCAGATGTTCGGAGATGTTGTAAAGGGTGTACCCCACAAATCATTTAACGGAGCTCTTGAATCCGTAAAAAAAGAAAAGGGTGTGGAAGATGATAATGATCTGGATACAGAGGATCTTAAGAAAGTCGTAACCCGTTACCTTGCGGTTTATAAAGATGCGGTAAAAGAACCCTTTCCCCAGGACCCCAAAGTACAGCTCTGGGGTGCTATTGATGCGGTATTCGGTTCCTGGAAGAACGAAAGAGCCGATAAATACAGAGAAATTAATAAGATCGAAGGTCTGAAGGGGACTGCTGTAAATGTACAGTCCATGGTATTCGGAAACTTCGGTGACACATCCGGAACAGGTGTCTGCTTCTCCAGAGACCCCTCTACTGGTGAAAACTACTTCTACGGTGAGTATCTGATGAATGCCCAGGGAGAAGATGTTGTAGCCGGTATCAGAACTCCCCAGAAGCTCACAACCCTGCAGGAAGGTAATCCTGCCGTATATGCCCAGCTTGTTGAAATCAAAGACAGACTGGAAGGCCACTACAAAGACATGCAGGATATGGAGTTCACCATTCAGGATGGAATACTGTATATTCTTCAGACCCGTAATGGAAAAAGAACAGGCCAGGCAGCCGTACAGATCGCCGTAGACCTGGTAAAAGAGAAGATGCTCTCTAAGAAAGAAGCCATTATGAGAGTGGCTCCTGCTCAGCTGGACCAGCTGCTCCATCCTATGATTGATCCTAAAGTCAAAACTGAGATCAAACCCATCGCCAAGGGACTGGAAGCGTCTCCCGGTGCGGCCTGCGGAAAAATCGTTTTCACAGCCGAAGATGCGGAAGCCTGGTTCCTGAAGGGTGAACAGGTCATTCTTGTGAGAGAAGAAACCTCTCCCGAAGATATCGCCGGGATGAATGTGGCTCAGGGAATCCTGACATCCACAGGGGGGATGACTTCTCACGCAGCGGTTGTTGCCAGAGGTATGGGAACTCCCTGTGTAGCCGGTTGTAAAGAACTGATTATCAATGAAGAAACAAAGACTCTGACTGTGGGAGACAAGGTTTTCAAGGAAGGAAACTGGTGTTCTCTGGACGGATCTGACGGTCTTGTATACGAAGGTGCCGTCGATCTTGTACAGCCCGAACTCTCCGGAAATCTGAATGAGTTCCTCTCCTGGACCGATGAAGTCAGAAAATCCGCCAAGAGAGAAGGTGTGGCCGACGGTTTTAGTATCAGAACCAATGCGGACCTCCCCAAGGATGCTGAAAAGGGACGTGAGTTCGGTGCTGAAGGTATCGGTCTCTGCCGTACAGAGCATATGTTCTTCGATGAAGACAAGCTCAAGTCTTTCCGGATCATGATCGTGGCAGACAGCAAGAAGAGACGTTTGGAATCTCTTAAAGCCATTGGAGAGCTTCAGGTTGAGGACTTTGAGGGTATTTTCAGAGCCATGGACGGACTTCCTGTTAATATCAGACTTCTTGATCCTCCTCTCCACGAGTTTGTTCCCCGTTCCAAAAGAGATATCGTAGAGCTGGCCGATATAATCGGAATCAGCAAGGAAGACCTGCAGATCAGACTGAACTCTCTGGAAGAACAAAACCCCATGCTGGGTCACAGAGGATGCCGTCTGGGTGTTACCTATCCTGAGATTTACGACATGCAGGTAGAAGCGATTATGCGCGCTGCTGTTAAAGTCCAGAAAGAAGGCATCAAGGTTCTTCCCGAAATTATGATTCCCCTCATTGGTACCTACAAGGAACTTGTTCCTTTAAGAGAAAATGCAGAGAAGATCATCGCCAGAGTATTTGAAGAAACAGGAATGTCTGTTGAATACCAGATCGGAACCATGATTGAAATACCCAGAGCGGCACTGACTGCCGAGGATATTGCCAAGCATGCCGACTATTTCTCATTCGGTACAAACGACCTGACTCAGATGACCTTCGGTTATTCAAGAGACGATGTGGGAACCTTTGTCCCCGAGTATGTGAACAAGAAGATTCTGAAGGCCGACCCCTTCCAGACTCTTGATCAGCATGGTGTGGGACAGCTTGTTGAGCTGGGTGTTCAGAGAGGACGGTCTACCAAAGCCGATCTGAAAACCAGTATCTGCGGTGAGCACGGCGGCGATCCCGATTCCATCGACTTCTGCTACAGAGCCGGACTCAATGTGGTTTCCTGCTCTCCCTACAGAGTGCCCGTAGCCAGACTGGCTGCTGCGCAGGCTGTTATTAGAAACTGATTTTTAAGGGATATAGAATTGTTAATTTTATTCCTTTAAAGCATATTTGTGTTTGGGGCCTTCTGTGTTACAGGAGACCCCTTTTTTTTGTGCTTTTGCAGATTTGAGTTGAAACAGAGATATACCGGTACTCACTACAGAATAAGTATTGACATTAAAGAACTTTATGACTAAATTTGCCTGCAGTGTAATTAAACAGTAAACAAACAGGAGATCCCTTTGATCACAGCCAGCAATATAACCCTTTCATTCGGAAAGAGAATTCTATTTAAAGATGTCAATATCAAATTCACCCCCGGTAACTGTTACGGTCTTATCGGAGCCAATGGTTCAGGAAAGTCCACTTTTCTCAAAATTCTGTCCGGCGAAATAGAACAGGATACGGGAGATGTTATTCTTCCTCCCGGTGAAAGACTGGCAGTTCTGGCACAGGATCACTTTGCTTTCAACGACTATACCGTTATGCATACGGTCATAATGGGTCATAAAAAGCTTTATGAAGTGATGGTTGAAAAAGACGCCATCTATATGAAAGAGGATTTTTCCGATGAAGACGGTATACGGGCTTCCGAACTGGAAGGGGAGTTTGCCGATCTGAACGGCTGGGAAGCCGAAAGTGAAGCGGCGACTCTGCTGGCCGGTCTGGGTGTCGGTGAAGACATGCACGACAAACTGATGAAGGATGTGGACGACACATATAAGGTCAGAATCCTTCTGGCACAGGCTATTTTCGGGAATCCCGATGTTCTTCTTCTGGATGAGCCCACCAACCACCTGGATATTGAGTCCATCAGATGGCTGGAAAACTTCCTGTACGGTTTTCAGAACACCGTAATTGTTGTTTCCCATGACAGACATTTTCTGAACAAAGTCTGTACCCATATTGCGGACATCGACTACAACAAAATCTCCGTTTTTGTGGGAAACTATATGTTCTGGCAGCAGGCCAGTCAGCTGGCGGCTATGCAGCGCAAAGACCAGGCAAAGAAGCAGGAAGCCAAAGCCGCCGAACTGAAGGCTTTTATTCAGAGGTTCTCTGCCAATGCGGCAAAATCCAAGCAGGCCACATCCCGTAAAAAGGAACTGGACAAGCTGGAACTCACAGAGCTTCCCAAAACTTCCAGACGTTTCCCCTATGTGGGGTTTGAACCTGACAGAGAACCGGGAACCATTATTCTGGAAGCCGAAAACCTGAGTAAAACCGTAGACGGCGAAGAGCTTTTCAAAAACTGGGACATCACCATAGACAATGGCGACAAAATCGGATTTGTGGGTACCAATAACCAGGCCAAGACGGCTTTTATGGAAATCATAATGGGAAAAATGGAGCCCGATACCGGCAGCTACAGCTGGGGGGTTACAACCAGCCAGTCCTACTTTCCCAAGGACAATACTGAGTTCTTTGATACCGATGAGAATATGACCGATTGGCTCCGGAAGTACTCTGAAGAGCAGGATGATGCCTATGTCCGCGGATTTCTGGGACGAATGCTTTTCTCCGGTGATGAGTCCCTGAAAAAGGTAAAGGTCCTTTCGGGTGGTGAAAAAGTCCGCTGTATGCTCTCCAGAATGATGCTGAGCAAATCCAATGTTCTGGTTCTGGATGATCCCACAGCTCACCTTGACCTGGAATCCATTACCAGTCTCAATGACGGACTGACAAAGTTCAACGGGATTGTTATTTTCAGCAGCCATGACCACCAGTTTATCAATACCATCGCCAACAGAATCATTGAGTTTACCCCCGGCGGCGTCATTGACAGAAGAATGACCTTTGAGGAATATCTGGACAGTGAGGATGTCAGAGCTGTAAGAGATAAAATGTACGGCGGAACACATCAGAGAATGAGTATTTAATTTATTACTCACTCATAAAACGGAATCACTCATAGAAAAAATAATAAAACCCGTCCTTATTTTCAGGGGATCACCCTGAAGGGACGGGTTTTTTGCTGTGGTTGTCAAAAACTGCTTCGGTTCTCTCCTGACTCTGTCAGGAGAAGATGTTCCTACCAGGCCTTAATATTCTCTTCCTTAAAGGTTCCCAGCTCTTCTATTCTGTAAATATGATAATAATCGTGAGATAAAAAGTGGAGCAGAAGCCTTTTGAAGCTCAGGGGAACAGAATGCTCTGAATGAACGGCTTGTCTTTGACTGACCTCACCACTCAGGTTTCTGATCAGTTCTATCTGTTTCGTTCTGATGGTTTTGAACTCATCAAGAAGGGCAGGCACATCCTTTGCCTCTTGAGTCTCATCCTCTTTGTTATCAGAGGCTCCCGGGAAAAACGCCGGAATCTCCGGGGATTCATTGTCTCTGAACAGTTCAATCCTTTGAGTGAAAATATCCTGAGTCTCCAGCAGATGCTTCAGGTGATCGTGAATGCACCAGTCGGCATTTTTGTACCGTCTGTACAAACGTCCGGCGGGTATTTCATCAATCAGCAGTGCCAGCATATCCGGACTGCTGCACAGGTTCTTCAGTATCTCTTCCATCCCAATAATCCTCTTTTTTAATCCTCTTTGTAAAAAGGCAGGTGAAACGACAGAACCGCAAAACCCGAAGACAGGTCTTCCATCAGAACCAGGATTCTGTTGGATATTTTCAGCTTCACATTGGTAAAGTTCCAGATAGCTTTGATATCGGTTGTGTCCAGGATGTCCGCAACACTCTGTGCTTCAGACGGGGGAACAGTCAGGATCACCATGGTGGCTCCTGTTTTTTTTATCAGAACCGGAAGATCATCCACTGCGGAGATCGTTATTCCCATTTTCTTCGTTCCGACTTTTTCCGGGCTGGCATCGGCGGCTCCCACAATGGTCAGACCGTGGTTCTTCAGCTCTCCGTAGTTCATCAAAGCAGAACCCAGGTTACCGCATCCCACTATAACAGCCTTATGCTTTACATCCCAGTTCAGAAAGGACTGTATAGCCTGTATCAGTTCTTCCACATTGTAACCGATTCGGGGCTTCCCGATAATGCCGGTTACCGCCAGATCCTTGCGGACCTGAATGGGTTCCAGGTCAAGTTCCCGGGCTATGTTGGTGGCAGAAATAATACTGGTCCCTTCAGCTGAGGCTCGCTTTACAAGATTCAGATAGGATGGTAGACTTTTTATTGTCGGGATACTGGCAATAGACTGCTTGAATTTCTCGTTTATCTTACTCATTTTTTATCCGTTAATTTTTGTCAAAACTGAGACTTATACTATTACAATATGAAGAAAAAGAAAAGCAACAAATCCCATATAAGCCGTTCTGACCGGCCGGTAATAAAATCAGTCCTCTGTGAAAAAGTCATTCCAGGGGGAGACGGACTGGTCAGAGTGGATGGAAAAGTTGTTTTCATACCCTCTCTGCTGGCCGGGGAAAGGGCCGATATAGAACTGGTGAGTGAAGGAAAAAAGTTCTCCCGGGGAAGAGTTCTGCAACTCCATGAGACCTCTCCCCGCAGAGTGACTCCTTTCTGCAATTTCTATGAACGCTGCGGCGGCTGTAACCTGCAGCATACCGATTATGAACATCAGATTGAACTGAAAACATCCTTTATAAAAGAACACTTCCGGAAATTTGCTGGAATTGAACTGCCCGACACCTTCCGCTTTTTCACCTCCCGACCGGAGGCATACCGGAACAGGGTCCAGTTTCATAAAACCTCCGAAGGCTGCGGATTTAAAAAAAGAGGATCCGATTCGGTTATAAGGCTGAAATCCTGTCCTGTTCTTGTGAAAGGTCTGGATAGTTTTCTTGGATCGGGACAATCCATAATTAATGACAGGGAAATCTTTTTCGGTACGGATGAAACATGCTATTCCGGCAGAGAGCGGGAATTGATAGAAGTCATCATTAAAGACAGGTCCGTCCGTTTCCGTTCTGATCTGTTTTTTCAGAGTAATCTGTCACTATTGCCGGCCCTCATCGACTATGTGACTGACTTTGCCGAAACCCATACGGTGACAAAGGAACATGCCATGGATCTTTACTGCGGCGTCGGTCTGTTTTCCGTGTTTCTGAAGGATACGTTCAGCTCCCTGACGGGCATAGAGCTGAACAGGGAAACGGAATCCTTTTACAGAAGCAATATGGAAGGATCAGATTATGATTTTTTCGGTGAATCACTGGAACAGTGGCTTCTGTCGGGGAAAAGAAGACCATCCGATTTCATTGTTGTGGATCCCCCGCGGACTGGTCTTTCGCCGGAAGTAAGGCAATATCTGATTGATATGAGGGTTCCCGCACTTGTGTATGTCTCCTGTGATCCTGTTACCCAGGCCAGAGACACGAAAGAACTGATATGCGGAGGGTATGTCCTTGATTCAGGGGCAGGTTTTGATTTTTATCCTCAGACTCACCATATGGAATCGGTTCTCAGGTTCGTTTTCAGATGATCAGTTCATATAAACGGTCTTTCACCATTCTGGCAGCACTGCTGATGGCTTTTATCGCGAATCTGAATGCCTGGGAAACCGCAATTGCCGGAGTTCTGACAACCCCACCGGCCCAATCTCCGGATGGTCATGTTTTCAGTACCGCTGATGACAGGGCTCTCCACTGTCTGGATGCGGAAACAGGCCGGGAATACTGGAACTTCAGACCCGGCCGCAAACTGAAAAGCTTTACAGTCGTTTCTCCCGACGGCAGTATACTGATTCTTACATCTGTCAATGATCTGGTGTCTGTCAGTCCGGGGGGGCGGGAACTGTGGCGTATTCCTTTCAGTGAGGAACCTCTTCTGTCCCCGGCCGTAGATCCCTACGGCACCATCTATGTCCTTACAGCTTCCAACACCATCCTTTGTATAGACAGACGGGGCACAAAGGTCTGGGAAAAGCCCTGGAGCAGCACTGTGAGCATGTTATTTGCCACTCATACGGCTCTGCTGGTATCCGGAGAAGGCGTCACCACTGTCCTGCAGGCTGACGGCAGTATTGATACGGTCATTGATGATGAAATCCGAAATATTGTGTACCGTGAGGGAGATCTTTTCTGGCAGAACAGGGGAAACAGCTGGAAGACCCTGAATATGAAAACCCATACGCTGACACCGGCGGACTCTCCTCTGGATGAAGGTATTCTCTTTGCCGATGAACAGGTTCTGATTACCTATGAGGGCAAGATTGTGGCCGGACGGAAAGACTGGTTTATGGAAGCTCTGGAAGCCGGGGAAGATGCCTATGATCCCTATTACCAGAAGGGGGCCAATCCGGGGAGGAGCAGCGGTATTCCCGAGATCCCGGGAGAAGCCGAGAGAATCAGGCAGTTTGCACAGAGGGGAGGAGCTCCACTTCTGCCTCTTCTCTCTGCCAATCCGGCATATCTGAATCAGGTGCTAAAAGAATTTGAGTCTGTAGACAGTTTTCAGGAGCTGATCAGCAAGAGTCCTGATTATGATCTCGTTTTGCAGGAGATTGTCTCCGACAGTAATGTGGTCTCCTTTGATGTGCACAGAGAACGTCTTGATGCCTACAGCCGATTCAGGATCTACAGAATCCTAAGCCGCTGGGGAAATCTGAGAAGCCGGGAAACTCTCATGTTTCTTCTAACCCTTGAAACAGACCCGGATAATCTGGCTCTTATTCTGGATGGACTGGGTCGGATCGGACTGGACCGGGACGGCAGGAGTATGCTGGCCATACAGACCTGCCGGTCCCGCTTTCCCCATAACAGGGATCTGACCCTGTCGGCGGTCCGTAATGCATCACTGATTGCCCGGTATAACGGGAATAAATCCATCGCCTCTATGATGACTCTTTTTGCAGAAATACAGCAGGGACCCATGGATCGGGCTGTTCTGGCTCAAATCCGTAAAGAACTGGGATCATTTTAGAAAAAAACCGGCTGAAAAATCATAAGTTTATCTCTATAATAAGTGTAAACAACCCAATCTTTTTCGCATTGATTTGTTCTGGAGGTTTCTCTTGAAAAAAATAATAGCTCTGTTCTTTCTTATTCCTCTTACAGTATTTGCTCAAAGTGTATCAGAAGAGGAACTTAAGAGTGTCGGCGACCGCTCCGGTGAAATTGTATTTGAAAACTATGTCGGACCCACAGATCCCGAAGACTTTAATACAAGGGACCAGATCAGCGGCATCGGTTCCTTTCTGGCTTCCCAGGAAGGGGATGAAATCAGTTACGGCAATAAATATAAAATTGTACGCTCCTGGCAGCCTGAGATTCCTGAAGGGCTGGATGGGGATATCCTGTTTATACTGCCCGATGCTGCTGTGGATCATGTCAGAAACCTGAGATCTATTATTGCCTCCTACCTGAAGACGACCTTCGGCTACTCTGACAGTAATGCCGCCGTTCTGGCGGAGTTCGTGACCTACTATAATGCTGTCTATTATCAGGATCTGAACCATTTTACCTCCCGGTACAAGGATGGTGTAACGGCTCATCTGGAAAAAAGCAATGCCGGTCTGTCTACCCATTATTCCGAGTGGGCCGGTAAGTCCCGCATTGTGATTCCTCTGAAATCCGGTTCCGGATCAGTGCAGAGTTCCCTGGACACCTCAACAATCTCTGAACAGGATGTGATCGAAGAGATGCAGAAGGAAGAGGACAAGGCTCTGGACAGCCGCCGTGAGATGGTTGAGATCAGAGAAGAGGAACTGGACCAGCGTCAGGAAGAGGTGGATGAACAGAGGCAGGTCGTAGAAGAAAAAGAAGCCGAAGTCCAGGAAAAAGAAAGTGTTATAGAAAAAGAACTGGAAGAGAAGCAGGAAGAGCTGGAACAGGCAGAAGAAGGCTCCCCTGAAGAAGAAATTCTGAAAGAAGAAGTGGAACAGCTGGAGGAAGAAAAAGCCGCAGTGGAAGAAGAGAAAGCCGCTGTGGAAGAAGAGAAGGCTGAGGTAGAAGAAAAACAGGAACAGATCGATAAAGAGCAGAAAGAAGTTGTCACAATGCGGGAAGAGATTGCCAAAGATGAAAATGAGCTGGCAAAAGAAGAGGGAGTCATCCTTTCCACCGGGGAAGAGGCGCCTCAGGGGTACTGGTTTATCCTTGTGGATAAATCTGCTGATCCCGCCAGCTTCGGATCTCTGGTGAAAGTCACCAAGTCGGGACAGATCCTTATGAAATCCGAACTGAACAGCGTCCGGGGAACCGGCTTTCTTGAAGACGGAGAAGGGCTGATTGTCATTGCCGGAAGAAATGAGGAGAGAAGCAGAGTCAAGGCATTGATTCTAGATCCTGAAACCCTTGAAATCATCAAAGAAGGTTCAGAGGAAATATATCCCGGCAGCTCTATATGGACAGAGG
>JAQQAM010000066.1 GCA_028532905.1 Spirochaetales bacterium | reverse complement strand
ATAATGAAAATATTTGGTTTGATCTAATGCTCAAATATAATGATAAAGAGCAATATTTCGACTTTAGTGATTATAGATATCCAGAATGTTATAGATTATATGAAATGAACTGGGATATTAGTAATAACTAAATATTTTGGTATATGAATGGTTGATTTTGAAATAATTACAATTTGTATTTAAAATCCATCAAATTAGATAAAAACAGTTTTATTGAGGCTATTTAGATGGATCTTATCCATGGTGATCAGCATTTAATGCCGGTCACCGGCACAAATTGAAAAGCTGAACTTTCTGATGAAGGTTCAGCTTTTTTTATCTTCTTTATTTCCTTGAATCCGGATCAGCCGGTTTCAAAAGGTACACACTCACTCCCAGAATCAGAATGGACAGGATTACCGCACTCCCGACAGTCAGAGAGACGGCCTTCAGCAGCTCTGCTGTGTTTTCTCCTGCTGTAACAAAGGGAATAAATCCGGCAAGGGTTGTGAGAGCCGCGGTAATCAGGGTTTTTCTGTTTCTCAGCATACCGGAGCGGGCCTCTTCAAAGGAGGGACGGGGAGAACTGTTTTTATATACAATGAGTCCATTGTTGACCGATAGTCCTGTATTCAGAATCAGGGCAAAGAAAACCGGTACGGAAAGATCCACATGAAACAGGCGGAGCACGGTCAATGTCAGAATATGGCAGAACAATATCTGTGCGGTCAGGAACAGGGGCAGAAAGGGCGATTCAAATATAAACATAAGAAGAATCAGAAGAAGAACTGATGATGCTGCCAGCAGTTTAATCAGTTCCTTCTGGGTTTTGCGGCTTTTCAGATAATCCTCCCCATGGGATATCCGGATTCCCTCAGGCAGTTCATACAGCCGAAGGGCTGTGTTGATAGTTCTGTAAATCTCTTTGGCATTCAGTTCCGAATCTGTTAGAGATATAGTGAGGGTCCGTGCTGTGTTGTAATGCTCCAGGGGGCCGTAATTTATTCTTTCTTCGGTGTCACACAGCCAACCAAGAACTGATTTATTATTCTGAAGCCTGAGAGAACTGATCTCTGATGCTTCCGAGAGTTTCATCTCCGGATCATATATTCTGATATCATGGGTCGTTCCGTTTGGGGGTATCCACTTGCCCAGCACCGGTTTGGAGATCTGCCTGTCCAGTTCCAGAGCGGCTTGAAGAGGACTTGTTTCTTCTGCTGTAAACAGATGATTCTTTGTTTTCAGCAGGATCAGCGGGGGATGTTCTTTAAAATGAAATACAGGATTGTATTGAGGCAGAAGTTCCTGTAGGCGGGAGGCGATCCTGCGGGTTTCACTGTAGAGGAGAGCCCTGTCATTACCGGATATTCTGAGAGTGTAGGAGTCTTCCACAGGATTATTGTCAAAGTGGAGGTAGGCGGAACTGTATCCCATCATTTCTGCTAGTACCGTTTTGCAGTCATTCTCTGATAGTTCCCCTGTTCTTCTGACATTGAAAGAGGCTTTTCCATCTCTGTAGTCGGAACTGAAATATTCAATCCCTTCCTGATTCAACAGGGATTCTTCAACATGTTCCAGCTGTTCTTCAATCACCTCTTTCGGAGTGCCTGCCGGATATTCCAGAGAGAAGGGGAGGGAATCACTTTTTAAAGTGAATTCTCTTATGAACTTGAAGTCTTTTAGAAGGACAGGTGACATCATCAGAAATATCAGCAGAAGCCCAAACAGAGCTTTTCGTAAGGCCTGGGACGGGAAGGCAATGTTAAAGGTATTCAGCTTCTGAGAAAGGTAAGATTCCAGAAGACTTTTATTCCGGTGAGTCTTATTGCGGCGGGACATGTTTTTGGGATTCACGTTTCTGGGATTCTCGTTTCGAGGGGGCGAGTGCCGGGGAGCTTCAATATGATCCATGGTCAAAAAAATGAAAACCAGGGATAAGCTCAAGCAGATACTCAGTGTTTTTATCAGAGGCAGACAGAGACTCAGAATATTCACAGGGGCAAACAGAAACGGAACCAGAACAAGCTGTGTCGATAAAAGGGATGCTGCAAGAGTCGGGAAGGATCTTTTAAAGCCCTGTTCCAGAACAATAATCCCACTGTCAATAATCATACCGGTACACAGAGCCAGAGTAGACAGGACCAGAATATCTATTTCCCAGGAAAAAATATTAAAGAGAGCCAGGGTTCCGGCAATGGAAAAGGGAATATTCATACAGACCGGAAGGGCGGCTCTCTTATTTTCAAGAAAGAGCAAAGTAACAAGTATGACGGCTATCATGGAAAAAAGGAGAATCCGGAACAGTTCATACAGGGCTTCTTCCACAAGAATTCCCTTGTCATAGATGATGAGGCTGTCCGGTTGTGAATCTGCCAGCTGTCTGAGTGTCCGGCACAGTTCAAAGGTTTTCGCCCCGGCATTTTCATATATCCACACGGTGGTCTGCTGTTTGCCGTTAAGCTTTGATATCCGCTTCCCTCCCGGAGAAGACATCTCTTTGATGGATGCCACGTCTCCCAGGCTGAGTCCTTCCTCCAGGGGCATATTCATAAATCCGTCTATCCCTGTCAGTCTGTGATCCAGTGCCAGTACAGCACCCTCTTTCAGATAGATTGATGAGATTGAATTCTGCTCACCGATTTCTGCAGCCAGATTGATAATGGATTGATTCAGGGATTCGTTTCTTTCTTTATCAACTTGAATATGGACCTCATCGGCAGAGGCGGCGCTGATTTGTATTTCGGCTATCCCTTTGATCCCGTCCAGGGAAGAGCGGATACTTTTTTCCGTCCAGTTCCGGCTGCTTCCGCCAATGCTGAGAAGCTCGGGCACGTAAATAAAAACGGGTGTATCAGACTGACTGTTTCTGCGGATTACTGCTTTGGATGCCTTCGATGGAAAAGACGGTTCCAATCGGTCTACAATTTCTCTGAGTTTATTGCCGGTAGTCTCTGTATGGGCGTCATCCTCAAGGATAAGGGTTATTCTGCACTCATCCCTGCTGCAGGATGACAGGAGTGTTTTAATTTCAGGTAGGCAGATTATCTCATTTTCCAATGGAGTACAAATCCGCCGTTCCAGTTCTTCAGGCCAGCTGTCTTCCATACTGATCTGTACTGTCAGTGCTTTGTCGGATGGTGAGGGATAATAGGCAAAGTCCATATTCCGCATAGAGAGGAAAATCAGTACAATCAGCAGAATCAGAGTATATTTATTTTCTGATTTCATTTTTCTATATTTGATTTTTACAGAATGAAGGTAGAAGAATCATAAGCACCGGATATCCTGAAATCAGACCGCCTGCTGCCGTAAGAGAGAGTCCCTGTATACTGTCTTTTCTGATAACAGACAGAATGAAAAAAGGAATCAAAGACACGATTGTGAGGGAATAACAGCCCCGGATAAGCCGTTTGATCTGATTGACGGGCAAGGGGAATCCTTTCTCCTGCTCACTGAGAAACAGAATTATGAATAATCCTGTATGAACAATGACGATTTGTGAGACCAGCAGCCCGGGGAGAATATAAATATTCATTCTGATTCCAGTGAACAGGAGCATCAATACTGAGCCCCACAAGGCAGCAAAAAGTAGAGTGCAGAGGAAGACTGTTTTTTTCAGAGACCCGGTTCGGCTTCCCAGAATAAGGGATGTTATCAACAGGCATGTGAGAGCTATCAGGCTGGTATTTTCTGAATCTGAAGACGTCTCTTTAAGCAGGCTGATATCAGGAGGCAGCTGAGCTGTCAGAGATTCTGCTGACATTTCTGACTGAGTCGAATCCTCAGGATATATTTTACGGATATACCTGCTGTTCCTTCTGCTGAGTACAGTTTCTTTGCCGGCATCTGTTAGATTTCCCAGCATATGAAGGGGAACGGTGTTGACAGTCAGATGTCTGAGGGACTCCAGGCTTCTCCGGCTGTTGAGTGCTCCTTTGATCAAAACGGAGCCCGACTCCCTGTTCAGTTCACCGGCCTGCACTCCGTTTATCATGGTCGATAAACCTGTCTGGATCATTGCCGGGGTTATTCCCAGAGCTCTGAGACGCAGGTTTTCCGGTCTGAATATAAAAACATCCTGTTTGTATTGGCTGTCATCCATCCATCCCGGGGGCAGTTTGTAAGAGTACAGCCTTTCAGGAGATTCTGCTGTCAGAATCATCGGCTCTCCTGTTGAAGAGTTTCCATTCCTGATACCAGGCTGATGCTCCATCCGGCAGTCTTTCAATAGAAGTTCCCTCCGGCAGTAGTTCAGAATTGTTCTTTGTTCTTCCGGGGATAGGGGTTTGTTCCGGTTCAGGGTGATTTGCAGGGAACTTTCTGGCTGTTCTGAGTGTCTGACGTTATTGCGATCAGAACCGCTGCTCTCAATAGTGACATTGTTCAGATGAAATTCATTTTGCAGGCTGAGGGTAATTCTGTGTATATCATTGAGTCTCATTGCTTCTGTTCTGCCGGCCGGAAGGGTTGTCCTTAGAATCAATGATTGATTCTGTTCCAGAGGATAGGGCTCACAGGGACTGTGTCTCAGTAAAAAGGGGAGAGTCATCAGAATGATGGACAGGAAGAGGATATCTAATCCTTTTCTCCAGAGAGGCGTGCCGCCTCCTGTCTGCTGGAAAGTACTCCGGTTCGTGTTGATGGTTTTGTCATCAGATTTATTCAGCAAGTGAAAACAGGCGGGTATCAGGAACAGGACGGCTGGAAGAGAGACCGTCATTAGAATCAGTATTGTAGATACCAGCAGATTGTAATGTTCGGGGACCCGGCCGGGAAAGAGCAGAGCAGGCACAAGAAGAACTCCGGTACACAGAAACCCTGAGAGGAGGGGAGACTGAATCTTCCTGAAATCCAGATTCTGTCTGAGCCGGTACACTGAAACAGAGCTGTTCACAGCAATGATGAGTGTTGACCCGATCATACCTGTCAGGGTAATCCTGTTCAGGCTTTTCTTACATAAAAACAGTATGAAACAGGCTGCTGTCAGAGAAAACAGAACAGGCAGTACAACCAGAACGGCATCGATGATTCTTCTGTTCTGTACGTAATGAGTCAGCCCGATGCAAAGGACAGTGGAAAATAGAGACAGTAGAAAAAATGCCATTGATTGTCCCGTATTCCGGGATTCATCCACTGTTATTTCAAATCTTAAAGATCCTTTGAACCGTTCATTCAATGAGGGGATGATTTTTTGTACCGCCTGTGAACACTCAGATGCCGAGCTTCCCGGGGCTTTGTATATCTGAAGCCCCCATGCTTCTTTACCATTGAAAAAGAAACCTGAATCTCTGTAGGGATGAATCGTGCTGACTGCGGCAATGTCTCTGACTCTCAGGGACTTTCGGATCATCAGTTCCTTCAGTTCATTTTCTGAGCTGATACCGCTTTCCATTTTAACCAGTCTTTTCAACCCCGATACTGTTATTTCACCGGCGGTTCTGTCTATCAGGTATGAGGAGATCAAGGAGGCTGTTTCTCTGACGGACAGGTTGTTATGAGCCAGACGGGACATATCCAGTTCTACCTGAATCTGATTTTCTCTGAGCCCGGAAATAAGGACCAGGCCTATTTCATCGGTTTCCCGGAACCTGTTGGCGATCTGGTTCTCCACTATGGAACTCCAGTTGTCAGATGAATCCTGATCTACCCCATAGACAGATATTTGCAGTACCGGGGGGATAAAGAATTATCATTCATAACAAGGGGCTTTTCCATACCATCGGGAAGGGAGGGATAGACTTTATCAACAGCTTCTCTGACTTTGAAGATCAGGGAGTCCTTCTCTTTCTGTGCAGAAGGGCTGGTCAGGAAGGATAATCTGATTTCAGACCTCCCCCGTCTTGAAACAGATTCCAAATCTTGTATCCCCTCTATACAGCCAAGGCTGATCTCCAGAGGGAGTGTCACCAGAGATTCCATATCTCCCGCCGGATATCCTTCCAGCCGGCTGACAACAGAAATTGTGAATATGCCGCTCACAGGGATGTTTTCCCTTTCCAGTTCCGGGATGGAAAGGAGGCCAAGTACAAATACGGCGGTAAACGCCATGAGAACGGAAACCGGGTGTCCGGTGCAGCTGTTATAGAGATTCATGGCTGATTGACCGTCATCGCAAAGTTTTCAGACAGTCCGTTAGAGAGGCTGTCGCAGAGATTCTCATCAATAGAAATCCGGGCCGTACCGGGAAATCCGGTGTCATGTATTCTCATGCCGATCTGCAGACAGGATTCTCCGGAAAAGGGAACTGAGATCACATCAAGACGGGTGTATTCAAAATCCAGAACAGTACTTGTTATGTTAAAGGCATCTATAAAGGATGTTTTGTCTATTACACTCAAAGGACTGTGTAGAAGCTGCACGTCCAGGCAGGCCGTTTCTGAATCTATAGCTGACAGGGATGTGTTCAGTTCAAGGATACTAAAGGGTTCGGTCTCTGTGTCCGGTGTGAAACGGATATCCCCTATCTGCAGTGGAATGCTGCCGGCTCCGTCACACACAAGCCTGTATTTCTTATCAAGAATCAGAAGATCCACTACCTCTCCATACCTCAGGGGCTCATCAAAAGAAAGGGAACAGGATAGAAAATCAGAGCTCCAGGTTATTATGAAAGGAACCGGCGGTTCTGCTTCTATCAGAGCTGATCTTTCATCAGCAAGTACTTTTCTGTTGAAAAGGGCCTGCAGAGTATCATCCTTTTCTATGCTGAACTGCCTGTCAGTCCCTGCTGTCAGAACCTCGGCACTGCTTTGCACCCTTAACTCTTCCAGAACCAGATTCAGGGGTTCTGAGACAGACCATGTACTGCTGAAATCACTGACCATCTCATTTCCGGCTTTATCTGATAATCCGGCGGATACACTCAATTCCAGATCCTTACCGGCTGTCAGATTTTCCAGAGGATGAATCTGTACTTCACTTTCATCACTGTTCCATTGGAGTCCGTATGGGAATGAAGGAGACAGACCCAGGGCTTCTCTGAAACTCATCGTATTGACAGGTTCTGAGAATGTGAGGATAAAAGACTGCCGCAGATCCTCTAC
>JAQQAM010000065.1 GCA_028532905.1 Spirochaetales bacterium | reverse complement strand
AAAATCCGCCTTTATAAGATTCTGGAAGACCTGTTCTCCCTTCCCGAAAGAGTGCCCCCGGCCTGCAGAGAACTCTATGCCTATATCAGCTCTGCTCCGGGAGGGGATGAACAATCCACTATTCAAATCCGCTCATCCCGGCTGTATGAACTGGCTGACAGTATTGCCGGATTGTTCTCCCACTACGGAATGAACTCTCTGCCTCTGGTAACGGCCTGGGAAGCCGGACGGGGCTCCGAACATGTGCCCTGGCATCTGAGAGTCCATGAAGACTGGCAGAGGGTGCTGTGGGATATGGTGTATGAGGGAGGACTCTCCCTAAGCCGGATACTCAGAAGCATTGATGAAAATACAGATGCCTATGAGGGAGATGTAAAAAGGGTGGTCCTTTTCGGGTCCTCCTTTCTGGGAGACAGGGCACTGAAGTTTTTCTACCGCCTGTCCAGGGATATTCAGGTGGATCATTTTATCCTGACCCCCTCATCCGTCTACACGTCCTTTCCTGTGCATCTGGAGAATCCTCTTCTGGAGAGCTGGTGTACCCAGATGGACGGCTTTGCAGAGCTTGCCTCCGGGTTTGAAATGGAACCGGCGGTGGGCCGTTTTTCCCTGCCCGAAGCGGATTCTCTCCTCCATCTCCTGCAGAAAGAGATTCTGGAAAACAGCCCGGGTACGGAAGAAATCCCCTTGAATCTGCCCGACGGCTCCCTGCAGATACACGGTTGTACAAGTCCCTGGCGGGAAGTGGAGGTCCTTAAGGATCTGCTGCTCACAGCCCTCAATGATGATGAGTCTCTGAAGCTGACGGACATTGCCGTACTGGCTCCTGATATCAATGTGTATGCACCTTTTCTGGAAGCCCTTTTTCCGTCGGAGGATGATAAAACTGCCCTTCCCTATAATGTGATTGATCTGGACAGTTCCGGGCTGTCCCCTCTCATCCAGGGCTTCCTTCATCTGTTCTCACTTCCCGGTTCCCGTTTCAGCCGGACAGATTTGTTTACTCTCTTTGACAATCCCTGTTTCCGGGAGGCTCAGAGGATGAGCCGTCATGACAGGGATCTCTGGCTGGCCCTCTGTGAGGAACTCAATATTAAATGGGGGTATGACGGGCCGCACAAGCGGAGCTTTTTTGAGGATTCTTCAGATTTCAACAGCTGGGACCGGGCTTTTGAAAGGATTCGGGAGGGACTGTTTCTGGATGAATCCGATTCTCCCGAGTCTCTGCCCTATACGGCGGTGGACGATGAGTCGGCAAGAAGTTACGGCAATCTGATGCACCTCATGCAGAACCTCTATCAGGATCTTTTTGAACTGGACAGAGTGTCCATGCCCCTGGAACAGTGGGTTCTGCTGGCGGAAGCCATTCTGGAGTCCTGGTTCAAAGTCCGCCGGGATGACAGGCAGGATGAATCGGACTGGACCCGCCTGAAAGGCTGCTTCCGGGATATTCTCAATATGGCCGCCGAAACCCCTCTCACGGGTAACAGAAACTTTGATTTTTATGTCTTCCGGACCCTCCTGACAGAGTATATCAGGAAATCATCGGGAGTGAAGGGGCGCTACCTGACCCAGGGAATCACCTGTTCTTCTCTGAAGCCCATGAGGGCCATCCCCTTCAGGAGGATTTATGTTCTGGGGATGAATGAGAACAGTTTCCCCGGTGAAGATGAAACCCTTAGTTTTGATCTGAAGGACACCATACCGGGAACGATTGATCTGTCCAGAAGAGGGGGAGACCGCTATGCTTTTCTGGAAACAGTTCTGTCGGCCACAGAGTCTCTGACTCTTTTTTACAGAAACCGGGATACCCTCCGGGGAGAAGTGCTGCAGCCCTCCATTCTTGTTTCCGAGCTCCTCGATTTTCTGGAGAGCCGGATCACAGAGGCCGGTTCTGTTCTGATCCGCCGGGAGTCCATCCACAGTTTTGATCCGTCCTATTTTTCTCCCCCCCGTTCCTTCAACAGCAGAGCTCTCAAGGCAGCGGAAATACTGATGCAGGAAAAACAGAATGATTCTGAGGGAATCACTCTGGTCCGCTGTGAATCCTCTACTGAAAAAAGAGATGAAGCTGTTGTGAGTATGAGGGACCTCCTCAGTTTTATGAAAAATCCCGCTTCCTGGTATTTTAAAAAAGTACTGAATATCTATCTGGAAGAGGAAGAGAGTCCCGAACTGGACAGCCGGGAGAACAGGGAGCTCCCTTTTCTTGACCGCTACAGTTTTTATAATCAGAATCTGCGGAACCCCGAGGGGTTGGATGATCCATCTGTACTGCAATCTTATATCAGGGAGCAGCAGCTGAAGGGAAATCTGCCGGAATATGATATCCGCTTCCTGGAAGAAGAGCGTCTGGCGGAAAGGCTGGAGACCATGGCTGATCAGGCGGAGCGTATTCATTTCAAAGAAGAGTGGACTGGTCTCCGGGATCTCCTGATTGATCCGGAAAGGCATCCGGGCAGAACGGCATCTGACTCAAGCCTTCCGGTGACGGTGATACCCTCTCTCCAATGGTCACTGGAAACGGGAGAGGATCTCTATCTTACGGGTGTGCTGGAGAGTCTCTGCCTGGAAGAGGATGATTCGGGCAGAATGATCTGGAAGACTCTGGAATACTGTGAGTCCGGTTCTCCTTCCTCCCGGCATGCTTTCGATTCCTGTCTGAAATTTCTCCTTCTGTCCGCTGTATACGACAATATAAAGGAGCTGAAACTGCAGAGAATCGGTAAAAGGGATTTTCCTGAGGTCCGGTTTCTCAGTGACGGTGAACCGGATAAGCAGAGCTATATTCTGGATCATCCCAAGGACCGGCTGAACCGTCTGGTATCCTATTGTACGAATCCCCGGTCCGAGATTGTCCCCCTGTATCCGGAGCTGGGAGAACTGCTGGCTCAGGATCTTCTGAAAACTCCTCAGATGGACAGTGATGATCTTAAAAAATGCTGGCGGAACAACTGGATCAGTCTGGAGAGAAAAGACTCCTTCGGCAGCTTCAGTCAGTTCAGGGACTGCCCTTACAGGAAACGGTATTTTTCATCCGTACCCGCTGTTGATACGGATACATTAAAAGATATGCTGGAACTTATGTATATGCCCTTCGCCAGACCCAAAGGACAACGCCGTGGCTGAGAACGTTTTTGACCCCGCAAAGGCGGATCTTCTTCAATCCATCCGGCTGGAAGCTTCGGCGGGAACCGGTAAAACCTATAATCTGGAACGGGTTGTCTGCGAGCTGATTGAGCGATACGGCATTCCCGTTGAATCCATTCTGGTGGTAACCTTTACAAACAAGGCCGCCCGGGAGCTGAAAGAAAGGATCAGAAAACTGATCAATGAAAGGGCCGCCGGAGGAAATGAAAACCTACTGGCCGCCCGGAAGAACTTTGACCGGGCTCCCATTTTTACCATACATGCCTTCTGTCAGCAGGTTCTGCAGAGCTATCCCTTTGAGTCCTCCTCTTCTTTTTCCCAGGAATTCCTGACAGACCATTCACTGGCAGAAGAAGGGGTGGAGGATGTACTGCAGCGCCGCTTTATGACCATTCCTGAAGAGAGGAGGGCTCTGGTCCGCAGTTTCTTTTCGTCCGGTCTGGAAGAGGGAAGCCGGAATCTGGTAAAGGATGCCGTACAGGCCCTGGAGGAGGATGACTGCATCCGCCTCCCGTCTGATTCTGTGATCCGGAAGGTTCAGGAAGAGACACTCCTTTATGCCGAAGGAGCGGGGGAGATCCGGAAGGCGGCGGACGAACTGCTGGCTCAGTCTCCCGATCCTGAAAGAATCCTGGGTATATTCAAAGAGCTGAAAACCAGGTTCACAAAGGTCACCGCCGGGAATGCTGTTTCTGTCTGGGAACTGCTGGCTCCCTGTGACAATCTCTACAGCTGGCTGGACAGGCTGTTCAGTAAAAAAGGACAGAGTAAGGCTCCCATTGAACACCTGATCCCCCTGCGGGAGGAGGTCCTGAGAGATAAAAGCGCAAAGGATCTGGGACCGTCGAGCCTCACCCGTAGTCAGGACAGCGAGCTGTGCCGCGGGGTTGACCGGTTCTTTGAAGCACTGGAACCCCTTCTGGATCCTGCGGATCACTCCAGAACCATCTACTTCAAAACCCTCTCCTTCAGTTATCTGAAAGAGATTGTGGACGAGGCGGTTCCTCTGATTCAGAATAAGAAGAATCTTCTGGGAGCCCGGGATTTTTCAGACCTCATAAGGGTTCTGTCTGACCTGCTGGAAAAGGAGCCCGACGGTCCCCTGGCATCTGTTCTGCGTCAGCAGTACCGGGTGGTTCTGGTGGATGAGTTTCAGGATACCGACAAAAGACAGTGGTCCATATTCCAGACCCTCTTTGACCGTCCTGATCATAACTATTTTCTTATTGGAGATCCCAAACAGTCTATTTACGGATTCCGGGGAGCCGATCTGACGGTTTATTTTGATGCCTGCGGCAGTGTTGATCCGGCTAACAGATATTCTCTGGGAACCAACTACCGCTCCCGCAAAGATATGGTGGAGGCTTGTAATTATCTGTTTTCCAGGCTGTTCTCCCTGGAGGTTCCCGGCTTTAGGCAGGTTCCTTTTGAAGAGGCGGGGGCCGGGAATCCGTCTGTACCCGTACCTGTGAATCAGGAGGGGGAAAAACAGGCCGCCCTGCAGCTTTGTGAAATCCGCCTGGATGACGGTTCTGTTATCGCCAGAGGAGCCGGACAGCTGAAAGAGAGCTGGATGGACTGGGCATGCCGGGAGATCGAAGCCATACTGTCGGGTTCTCTCCGTCTTCAGGGATCAGAGTCGTCCCGTCCTGTTCAGGCCGGTGATATCGCCGTTCTGATGGAACAGAACCGGGAGTGTGAACAGATGCAGAGCCGTCTGGCTTCAAGGGAAATTTCATCTGTTATATTCTCCGACCGTAAAATCATGGAAAGTGATGAGGCTCTGGTATTCTCATCCTTTTTGCAGGCTCTCTCTTCTGCCGGCGGCAGAGGTACCGCAGAATCACTCCTGCTGACGTCCGCATTTGACCTGAGCCCCGAAGAACTCCAGAGACTGCGGGAGAGCGAAGCCTGGCAGGAGTATCTTCTTTTTCTGAAAGAGGCTCATGATCTGTGCAATCAGGGCGGACTGATCCGTCTGTTCCGTTCTGTTTTTGAGCAGGAACTGCCTCTCTCCTTTATGAAAGGACGGGATTCCTGGAGAAACCGTCTGCTGAGCCGTTCCGGGGGCATGAGAGCCTGTACCAATCTGACCCATCTGGCAGAGATCTTTCATAATGAACAGAGACAGCGTTCTCTGGACAGCCGGGAGCTGTACGACCTGTATCTGTATCAGCTGAATCATCCTGAGGGGGATGAAGAGAGGCAGGTCCGTCTGGATCAGGACGGCCAGGCGGTTCAAATTCTCACTCATCACTCCAGCAAGGGGCTGGAATTCCCCATTGTCTTTTTCTTCGGAGCCATGAATAAAGGGGTCTCCTCCAGAGGCAGTCAGCTCAATTACTACTGGGAGAACAAACGGTATAAAGATTATCTGATGACTTCAGAGGCGAAAAAGAAAGCCGATCTTTCGGACTGGGAGGAGCGCAAGAGACTGTATTATGTGTCTCTGACCCGGGCCTCTTCTCTTCTGTACATGCCTGTTTTTCCTGAATGGGATTTGTGTTATCTGAGTTCCCTGTATGCCGCCATGCTGAAGGAGAGCATTATTCATGAGGAAGATGATGTTCTCAATGCCTTGAGTCTTCAGGATATATGGCCTGTACACAGCCATTACAGGTTCAGAAAAAAAACGAAACTCCCCGAGCAGAAGCGCCTTTTCAATGACAGAATCTCTGAAGGGCTGCAGGCTCTGGCATCAGAGTGTCCCCGGAAATTCTCCTACCGCTTTGATCCCGCAGCTGTGCCGGCGGGGGGCAGTCAGTCCGCAGCTGAAAGTTCGTCTGTACCGGCACTGTCCCTCCCCGAATGGAAAGCTTCGGATCTGTTTAAGCAGAGGATTACCCGGGTGGTCAGCTTCTCCTCTCTCACGTCTGATCTGGACGGCCATGGCAGCCCTGAAGAGGATGCCGACAGGGACCGTCAGGAAGAGAGCCCGGATACCGAAGAGCTGACAGGAGCTCTGGGACTTACCAGAGGAGCGGGCTTCGGTAATCTTGTGCACTGCATATTCGAAGAGATGGACTGGACGCTTGCGGCTCAGCCCCTGTCAGTCTGGCTGGAGGAAGACGGGCTGTTCGGCCCCTCCGAGGCACTCCGGTTTATGGAAGAGAGGGCTCTCAAGTTTTTTGACCAGAACTGGTGGAAAGAGAATAAAACAGCCCTGTGTACCATGATTCATGATGTGCTGAGCTCCCCTCTGCCGGAAGTCGGTCCCCTGACGGATATTAAAGAGGATAAAAGAAAGCATGAACTTGAGTTTCTTATGTCCACAACTGCCGGAAGCCGAGTCAGTCTGGAGGACTGGCAGGCTGTTCTGGAGAAGGGATACCTCAAGGGATTTATCGATCTGATCTTTGAAAAGGACGGCAGGCTCTATATTGCCGACTGGAAAACCACCGTACCCCCGGGAAAGGGGAGTCTGAAGGATTATTCCCCCGGCAATCTGGAAAAAACCATGAAGCTCCACCGCTACGATCTGCAGGCCATGATCTATGCCTTTGCCCTGAGACGGTATATGAGCTCCATAAATCCTGATTTCTCCTTTGACAGGGACTTCGGCGGTGTCTATTACTTCTTTGTCCGGGGCATGGGGAGTGACGGTGTGAGGGGTGTTCATTTTGTCAGGCCCTCGGAGCAGGATGTCTGCGGACTGATCGGGGAGGCTGAATCATGATTCGAAGCAGGACAAGAGGAGTTCAGCGCTTTCTGGAACTCAAATCGATCCGGGAGAATCCCCCAGGGGACCTTCTTAAAAAACTGGCCCCTGCAACAGAAGAAGACCGCTTTATCAGACAGGCCTTTAAAACCGGTGCTGAGGCTCTCTGGATTCAGAGCGCCGAATCCATGGTCCGCCGCTACGGGGACAGCCGGCAGAAAGAGCTGCGCTGGCTGCTCCTCTACTTTCTGGAGCTCAGTGCCCGGGGACATGTGCGGATCTCATCGGATGATCTGTATGATGATTTTCCCCTGTGGGCAGCGCCGGCGCTGGAGAATCCTGCGGAATTGACTGGTGTTTTAAAAGAGCTTGTTGATGAAAATCCCCGCCTCTTTTCACCCCTTCCCGGAGGGAGTACCCCCTTGCTGTATGATCGGTCTCTCTCTTATTTCTATCTGCTGAAAAGGAAGCGCTTTGAAGACAGTTTTCTGGATATTCTGACCGCCTTTACCTCAGGGGATCTGCAGCCCCGGGAGGATCAGGAAGCGGACCTGAATCAGCTTTATCCGCAGATCAGGGACAGCGCTCCCATGCCCCTGTCACAGGAGACCCTCCAGGCGGCTCATATGCTCAGCCGGTCCCGGCTCAGTATTATTACCGGCGGACCGGGAACCGGTAAAACAACCATATTGGCGGGGATGCTGAATCTCTATCTGGAGTCCTGCATCAGGAACAGGGCAGACAGTTCTCTGCCTGAAGTCCGGCTCTGTGCTCCCACGGGGCGGGCGGCCAAGAGGATGGCCGAGAGTATGGAGAGCCTGCTGCAGAATGAAACCCTGGCTCCCGCATTTCCCCATTCTGCAGAAACCATTCATAAAACTTTGGGACTGCGGCCGGGATCTCCTCCCCGGTTTGACGCAGATAAGCCGCTTCAGGCCGATATCCTTGTGGTGGATGAGGCGTCCATGGTGGATCTGAAGCTGATGACCATGATTCTGAATGCACTGAAACAAGATGCCCGGCTGCTTCTGGTGGGAGACCGGGATCAGCTGCCTTCGGTTGAGTCGGGTGCCCTTCTGTCCGACCTGCTCCACGGTCTGGACAATGAGACCCATAAGCTGAGAGGCCGGGTTCTGTCTCTGACCACGGTACACCGGAACAGCGGTGCCATCCGGGAGGTGTCGGGGCTTGTGATCTCGGCCGATACCCCTGGTTTCAATGATTTTATGAAGCAGGATGAGCGGAATATCACCCCCTCTGATGTGCTGAAAGGGACCGGGGGGCTTGTCCGGACTTCCTCTCTGCCCTCCTACAGAACCCTTCTGGATGAGGTGGCCTCTCTATTGAAAAAGAAGGGTCCCTTGCCCGGGTCTGGAGGCTTCAGTGTTGCTTCATCCCGTTGGCGGGAACAGGAGAAACAGATTGCCCGGTGGTTTGATCTGTACCGCTGTCTGGCTGTTCTCACACCCACCCGGAAAGGGCTCTATGGAACCAGAGCTCTTAATAAAGGGCTCAACGAACTTCTCTCCCCCCGCAGTCCCGAGGCCTATCACGGCCAGCCTGTTATGGTGAGCAGCAATGATTATGAACGAAAACTCTATAACGGAGACAGAGGCGTTGTCCTCGGGTTTACAGACGGATTTTATGTCTGTTTCGAAGATCCTGATGAGGGGTACCGCCTGATTCCTCTGCCTCTGCTGGAAGACCTGGAAACAGCTTTTGCCGTTACCATTCATAAAAGCCAGGGCTTCGAGTTTGATACTGTCTATGTCCTGATCCCCGAAGGGAGCGAGCGCCTTCTGTCCAGAGAGATTCTGTATACAGGCATCACAAGAGCCCGGGAGGGACTGATTCTGTATGGTTCGTCCGAATCCTTTGAAATGTGCCTGCACAGAGGGGTGAGACGGCTTTCGGGTATCAGGGATTTTATGCTCGGCTCCTGATGAAAACGGATATTGCTATTGTTGCAGTAAAAGTTCTATGATTGGCCTATGTTTCGGGGCTTTTTTCAGGCTCCGGTTTGAGGAGTTATATTATGTCAGATTGTCCCTGCGGCAGCGGCCTTGAGTATGAAAAATGTTGCGGTGTTTATATCAAAAACGGAATTCCCGTCCCCACCGCCGAGAAACTGATGCGGGCCCGTTATACATCCTATGCCCTGGGTGAAATAGATTTTATTATGGATACCCACGAAGTGGACCCCAAAGACTATGAGGATTCCAGAAAGGCTACGGAAAACTGGGCAAAAGGCTCTGAATGGCAGGGGCTTGAGATCAT
>JAQQAM010000064.1 GCA_028532905.1 Spirochaetales bacterium | reverse complement strand
GGAGGAATCTGGCTTTCCGTTCAAAGAAGCGGGGCTTTTCAGCAAAAGTTATGACAATATCAAAAAGTTCCTGCCAGTTTTTATGCTTCTTCAGGTAGGGGTTCAGGGCAAAATCAAGAAGTTTGCGGGTATAGCTGTAATCGGAGTTGGTTATGATCATCAGCTTCTTCCCGTAATCCTTGTACCGCTCCAGCATCCCGGCAACATAGGGGTCTTTTACCACAAAGCGGTCAAAATCATCCCGGATTATGGATTTCAGACTGTCATCCTGATGGAGGGTGTCTATGGCATGATTCACATCATCCGCCAGTTCATGATAGGGGGGAAGTTCATAGCCATCGGACTTCATCTGAACAAGCTGACTGAACAGAACTCCGTAGGAAATGGCGAAGCTTGTGTCCAGACTCTGAAAGTCAGGGGCCCTCAGATCAATGGCTGTTTCCCTGTAGATCTGCTGCATTTTATGGTAATCCAGAAGTTTCAGACCGTGATAGGCAATTTTCACCTTTCCGTGACGGCTGACCTGCAGCAGATTGCCGTTTCTCTTGTCGATGACCAGCCCCACAATGGCTCTCTGAAAATCGAATTTCAGATCCTTTACCTCTTCAGGGTAGTCCGGCTGCCGGGACAGTCGGAGAGCCGCCAGGCGGTGGGTCAGTTCTTCAAAGGCATCCACATGGTAACGGACCAGGGTATAGTCCATATCAAAGCCGATTACCTTAATATTCTTCATATTGAGTACGCGATTGATAAATACAGGCATGTTGTTAACTCCGTGCTGTTCTTTGTATCAGATACTGGTACACCTCTTCCTGGGAGCGGATTTCCGGATCTCCCTCCTGAGGCTGTATGTATTCGTTTTTCAGGTCCTTATCCAGTATTCTGGCTTTTCTGTTATCTGACCACTGGATATCGAAAATGCTTTTCAGCTCGTTTTTCAGACTTTTTCTGTAGACAGGACAGGTCACTTCCACCCGCCGGTCAATATTCCGTCCCAGCCAGTCAGCGGATGTGATATAACAGCAGTTATCCCCGCCGTTCCGGAAAATAAAGAATCTGGCGTGTTCCAGGTACTGATCCAGGATGCTGATGGCCTTAATATTTTCACTGAATCCCTCCACTCCGGGAACAAGGGAGAAACGCCCCCGGACAATGATGCGGATTTTCACCCCTGCCTGAGAGGCTTCATAAAGTTTCTGAATTATCCCCTCATCACTGAGGTTGTTCAGCTTCATGCGGATACTGGCCCTTTCGCCCTTTCTGGCAAAGTCTATCTCCCTGTCAATCATATCCATAATTCCCGAACGCAGTCCGTAGGGAGAGATAATCAGGTGTTTGCTCCGTCTGTGACGGTAATTGTTTTCAAAGAAATCGAACAGGGCATCCACCTCTTCCAGAATTTCCTTGTGGGCTGTCATGAGAAAGCAGTCCGTATACAGCCGTGCGGTGTCTTCATTTAGATTTCCGGTACCGATGCCGCCGTACCGCACGGTTTTGCCCTTTTCCCTTCTGTTGATCAATAGGAGTTTGGAGTGAACCTTCAGACCCTCCACACCGAAAATGACTTTCACATCATTCTCTTTTAGAATATTAGCCCAGTAGATATTATTCTCCTCATCAAACCGGGCCTGCAGTTCCAGGATCACCAGAACTTCCTTTCTGTTCTTTCTGGCGTTGATCAGAGCATTCACAACAGACGAGAAATTGGCCACCCTGTAGAGGGTTACCTTGATGCTCTCCACATGGGGGTCGATGGAAGCCTCCCGGAGCAGATCAATCACCGTATCAAAAGAGTGATAGGGGAAGTAGAGCAGGGTATCCTTGGCTTTTATGGCCGGGAAGATTCTGACTCCCTTGGGAAAATGCCTGTGCTCAATGGGAGGGTGGCTGTTGCAGCAGGGAAGGCCGGTCAGTTTGGGGAATCTGATAAAGTCGCTGAAGTAGTGGTATCGTCCGCCGGCTGTAACGGTATCATACTTTTTGAATTTCATTTTTTTCAGGAACATATCCAGAAGGTTCTGACTCATGGCCGAGTCATACAGAAACCAGATGGGAGCTCCCAGATGCCGCTTCTGGACACTCTGGTTCACCTTGTTCATATAGCTTAAAGAGATATCGTCATCATCTATATCCAGTTCCGCATCCCGTACGACTTTGAAGTTCCAGGCCTGAAAACTGTGGAAGTGGCTGTCCCGGAAGATGGAGGGAAGGCCGATTCTGACAATCTCATCAATGAGGATTATATTCTGCTCTTTTCCCCTGGACGGCAGTTTAATGAACCGGGGCAGGATTTTAGTCGGGATCTCCACAATGCTGAAACGGATTTTATCTTCGTTTCTGACCTTCTTTTTCATCTCCACCGCAAGATACAGGGTTTTGTCTTTCAAATCAGGCAGCTTGTAGCGGGTATCCACCATTATGGGGAAAATCTTGTGGCGCACTTCTGTTTCAAAATACTCTTTCACAAATTCGATCTGTTCATCATTCAGATGGGTGTCGTCCAGCAGCTTTATTTGATGCTCGGCCAGTTCTCTGTAAAGCGCCTTCAGTACATCGTTGAACCGGGCTCTCTGAATCTCCACTTCTTTCTGGATATTAATCATGGCTTCTGAGGGATCTTCCCGGAGCATCAGGGCTCCTTCCTTCCCCATCTGGCACATCCGGCGGGTCATAGCTACCCGGACTCTGAAAAACTCATCCAGGTTGGAGGAATAGATCCCCATGAACTTGATTCGCTCTCCCAGGGGATTGCGTTTGTCCTCCGCCTCCTGCAGGACTCTGGCGTTGAAGGAGAGCCAGCTCATCTCTTTGTTGAAAAAGGGATAATCTCTTTTTTTTATGATATAGGGTCGTGCCATTCTACTGCCTTTTACTCTCTTTCGTGTTTATCAATACAGTCAATCTGTTCTCTAGTATAAAATCAGGCCCCGTCGCCGAAGCAGGTGTCTATGGTTCTTGCATGCCTTATAAGGGCATGATCTTCAGGAACAAACTTTGTCTTTCCCGCCACCTCTTCCAGAGGCACTGAACACAGATCGTTACCCGTATAGGCAGCCATCTGTCCATACCTGCCTTCGGCAGCCAGACCGGCGGCATAGGCTCCCAGTTCGGTGGCGATTACTCTGTCCCGGGGAGACGGGGTACCCCCCCTCTGGATATACCCCAGTATTGTTTCTCTGGTTTCTATGCCTGTCAGGTCCTGAATCAGTCTGGCAACGGCGCCGCCGGCGCCGACTCTCTCTTTCTTTTTTTTGACTCCCGGCACCTTAACCCCTTCTGCCACCACAACGATGGAGTAGGGTTTTCCCTGATTCACCCTTTTTTTCAGGTATTTTTTCAGTATTTCCGGTTTCCATTTCAGTTCGGGCAGGAGGATCACATCTCCTCCTCCCGCCACTCCCGAATAAAGGGTGAGCCAGCCGGTGTGATGTCCCATCACTTCCACAACCATAATTCTTTTATGGGAGTTGGCTGTTGTGTGCATTCTGTCAATGGCTTCCGTGGCAATATTCACTGCCGAATCAAAGCCGAAGGTCATGTCCGTACCCCAGACATCATTGTCAATGGTCTTGGGGATGCCTATGACATTGAGTCCAAGCTCCTGCAGTTTACCGGCAGTTTTCATGGTTCCGTTGCCGCCTATACAGATCAGGGCATCCAGACCAAGGCTGCTGCAGTTTTTCAGAATCCGGTCGGGTTTGTTCTGCACATAGGCATCATATTCCTTGTGCTTGAAGGGTTTTTCTCTGGAGGTTCCCAGTATGGTTCCTCCCAGAGTGAGAATTCCGGACAGGGACTTTTCATCCAGCCGTCTGTATTCGTTGTTGATCAACCCGAGATACCCTGAGGAAAAACCATACACATCCATACCATATTTGATGATTGCTGTTTTTCCGACCCCTCTGATTGCCGCATTCAGACCGGGGCAGTCGCCCCCCGCTGTGAGGATTCCGATTTTTTTTGCAGTCTTACCCATGATGCCTCCGTATTCTAAGTATAAAAAGTTAGAATATGGTTAGCAAATCACTTAAGAGAAAAACTGAGAGACTGTTTCCTTTCATACCGCTCAATGGCCAGGCTGATCATTCTGTCCAGCAGATCCGGATAAGCCAGGCCTCCCGCATCGCAGAGCAGGGGAAACATGCTGATGCTGGTAAATCCGGGAATTGTATTGATCTCGTTCAGATAAAGTTCTTCCGTCTCTTTATCCATAAAGAAATCCACCCGGGCCATTCCGCTGCAGCCCAGTACCGTATAGGCTTTACCCGCAATACTCTTCACTTTCTCTGCGGTTTCCCGTTCAATATCCGCCGGTATGATCAGAGCCGCTCCGTCGGGATCTATGTATTTGGCTTCATAGTCGTAGAACTCATGGCTGGGCTGTAGTTCTCCCGGAGGAAAAGTCCGGGGATTTTCATTCCCCAGTACAGAACATTCTATCTCCCTGGCATTGACCGCCGGCTCAACAAGGACCTTGTTATCGTACCGGAGTGCTTCTGTCATGGCTCTCTCAAACTCCTCTTCCTGATCAACACGGGATACCCCCACGGACGAACCGCACTGGGAGGGTTTGACAAACAGAGGCATACCGAATTCTTTTTTCAGCTGTGTAAGAAGGGTGGACCAGCTGAAATCGTCAGCACTGCACTCCGCTTTTCTCACACTGCGGAAGGGGACTACCGGCAGGCCATGGTGCTGCCAGATGATTTTTGTTATATCCTTGTCCATGCTCAGATAACTGCCGCCCACATCGGCTCCCGCATAGGGGAGGTCTGCGATTTCCAGCAGTCCCTGCAGGGTTCCGTCTTCTCCGAAGGTTCCATGGAGAATGGGAAGAACCGCATCCACCTCAATGGGGCCTTTGTAGGAGCTGAGTCCCTTGCCCGGAACCACAGAGATCACCTGCTGGGATTCCTGTTCCAGAGGCAGAACATCGGCCACTTCACCGGGGTGGGGCTGAAGATACCAGATCCCCTCCTTGCTGATTCCTATGAGGTGGATATAGTATTTGTCACGGTCCAGATGTTTATAGACAGAAGCAGCGGAACGGAGGGATACTTCATGTTCTCCTGAACGGCCGCCGTACAGTAGGGCAATGGATAGTTTATTCATGAATAAAAGACTATCATGATTAAATCCTCTTCTCAAGCCACCTCTGACGTGCTAATCTTGACTGGCCCTGTAGCCATTGCAGAGGCTTTTGCGGAGGATAAATGGATTTTCTGACTTACAATCCACTGATTTTTTCAGCATTAATGGGAATGATGGCCGCCCAGCTGGCCAAGGTTGTTCTTATTCTTGTTATGGAAAAACGTCTGGCAATGGATCGGCTTACAGAGACAGGCGGGATGCCTTCATCCCATTCAGCAGCTGTGGCGGCACTGGCTACCTCCTGCGGTATTCAGTACGGACTGCAAAGCCCCTATTTCGCCATTTCCATAGTTTTCGGCTCTATTGTCATATATGACGCCACCGGAGTCCGCCGGGCTGCCGGCCGTCATGCGGAAATTCTGAACAGCCTGATTCAGGAGATGTCCCATCTCTTTGAAGAGGGAGACAAACCCAAAGCCCTGAAAACCCTGCTGGGACACACCTATCCTCAGGTGGTGATGGGAACTCTTCTGGGAGTTCTGATTGGTTTTGCCTGTATGGCCAAACTCGGATAATCCCCTTCAGAAAATCAGTCATAGCAAAAAAATACCCCGGCATCCCGGGGCATTTTTTTCTTTACAGGCAGCCTGACAGCAGTGCTGTAAACGCCTGACCTTTCCTAATCAGAATCAGTCTACTTTGTATCCGGCTTCTGCAAGGACTTCTTTCAGAACTTCCGATTCATTCCATGGTCTGGGGCCGTCATCGTAGATGATGGAGCTTTCATGTCCCTTTCCAAGGGTGAGAATCATATCTCCCTCCCCGGCCAGTTCAACAGCCTTTTTCATCCCTTCCCGTCTGTCGGGAATAAAAAAGAGATTTTTATCCTGATCCTTGGAGGTGATGCCTTCGGCAATATCGTTGATAATGTCCATGGGATCATCCCCTCTGGGGTCCTCATTGCTTAAAATAATAATATCAGCGTAATCGTCAGCAATTTCTCCCTGTTCAGAACGCTTCTCCACATCCCTTTCTCCGGCTGAGCCGAACAGAACGATCAGTTTCCCCTTTACATCACTTTTGACCAGAGGCAGGAGCTTTTCAAAGGATCCGGGGGTATGGGCATAGTCTACAAGGACAGAGAAGGGCATATTCCCTGTCACAGGTGACATTCTGCCTGTCACTCCTGTCAGATTCGGAAGATGTTCCACCAGTTCCAGAACATCCTCTTCCAGAAGTTCGGAAACCGCTACAAGGGCTGCCATGGCGTTTTCTATATTGAACAGTCCGGGCATATTCAGGCGGCTGTCTTTTTTGCCGTTGGGAACATGGAGGGTGAAGGATATTCCTGTGTCATCGCTCTTGTAGTCGCTGCACCACAGGTCGGCATCCTTGTCTTTCAGGCTATAGAGGAATACGGGTTTCTCTCCCACCGCATCCATATAGATTTCCGCCCACTGGTCATCGTCATTGACAACACCGAAGGCGTCGTCCGAGGGGGAATCGGCTATCATCTTGAACAGATTGGCCTTGTCCAGACGGTACTGTTCGATGCTGCCGTGAAACTCCAGATGTTCATGGGTGACATTTGTCAGAACTGCCACATCAAACTCCACATCCGCCAGGCGTGAGTTTTTGGGGGACAATCCGTGGGATGTGGCTTCCAGAACGGCATATTCCATACCGCTGTCCACCATTTCCTTCAACAGCTGATGGATGTGGGGGGCTTCCGGCGTGGACTGCCTGTAGGGATTGGCTTTTGCCACTGGTCCTGCTTTGTAGTTTACGGTAGACAGAAACCCGGCTTTCATTCCTTCTGCTTCCAGCAGCTGATGGATGAAGGAGACGGTTGTGCTTTTGCCGTCAGTACCGGTTACACCGATGACTTTCAGTTTTGAAGAGGGGTGGTCGTAATAGGCGGCAGAAGCCGGAGACAGAGCCTGTCTTGTGTTCTTAACCTTTATATAACAGATCCCTTCAACAAAATCATCCAGATCCCGGGAGTGAACAATTCCGGCTGCTCCCTGATGGATGGCCATATCAATATATTCGTGACCGTCTGTATGGACTCCCTCCAATGCGAAGAACAAAGTCCCTTTTTCCACTTTTCTTGAATCATATTCCAGGGAGATAATCTCGGCGCTCTGGTCGCCCTTTATCTCCAGGGTGTCTATTTTCTTAAAAATACTTTCAATAGTTTTCATAGGCTTATGGTATCAGCAGGGGTGAGGCTTTTCAAGTAAAACCTCACAACAATGAATTCAGAGCAGGCTTTGGCAGATATTCAGGGCACATTTGAGTCCATCCGAGGCGGAACTTACAATCCCTCCGCTCCACCCCGAGGCTTCTCCGCAGATAAACAGATTCTCAAATCCCCTGGTCAGGCCGCTGTCTTTGTCTCTTAAGACCTGTACGGGGCTGGAGGTTTTGCTTTCAAGGCCGATCAGCTGTCCTTCATCCCAGCCGGGCATGCGGCGGCAGATGTCCTCCAGTCCCAGCCGGAGAGCCTTGGTGACCGGAGCGGGGAGGAGTCTCCCCAGGTCTGATGGAACCAGCCCCGGTTCATAGGAGCTGGGGAGGACTGTGTCAGATCGGCGGTTCTGAAGAAAGTCCTTTATGGTCATAGCCGGTGCTTTGTAATGGTCTGTCTCCCTGTAAAAGGCCTGTTCCAGAGATTCCAGCCAATCCAGACTCTCCAGGGGGGCCGGTTCGGTTTCATTTATGAGACGGGGGGGGACCCCGGCAACCAGGGCGGCATTGGCAAAAGCCCCGTCTCTGTTGTAATAACTCATGCCGTTGACAATATTGCTGTCTTTGAAAGCCGCAGCGGGAACCACTTTTCCCCCGGGGCACATGCAGAAACTGTATACCGGCAGCTCAGCCCTGCCGGATGTGAGTCTGTATTCGGCGGCTTTGACACCTTCCAGGGAGGGACAGCCCCACTGAATCCGGTTGATTCTCTCCTGACTGTGTTCCATCCGGAAGCCCAGGGCGAAGTTTTTGGACACATAGGGTACGCCCCGGTTTATGAGCATTCTGAAGGTATCCAGGGCAGAATGTCCTGTGGCCAGAAGAAAATAATCGGCCTCGATTGATGAGCTTCCTCCGGATGAGGCGGACCCCCCGGACGATGTGAACCCCCCGGAGTTGCCGGATGAAGCGGACGGCTTGTTCGCTGTGCTTTCTGTATGCACAGCCCGTACCCGGCCGTCCTTTATATCCAGATCCTTCAGCATCGTATCAAAAAGGATTTCTCCTCCCAGGTCTTCCAGTTCCCGCCTCATACTCCGGGCTACCGGAACCAGCCTGTCACTGCCGATATGGGGATGGGCCAGATAGAGGATCTCCTCGGGGGCACCGTGCCGGACAAACTCCTCCAGGATATAACGGCGCTCTTTCTTTATATGTTTGCTCCGGGATGTGAGTTTACCGTCCGAGAAGGTACCGGCCCCCCCCTCGCCGAAGCTGTAATTGCTGTTTTCCGTAAAGACAGCCTCTTTTTCCAGTTTTTCGATGTCCCGGGAACGGTCATCCACTCTGCGGCCCCTTTCGATCAGGGTTACCCGGAATCCGGCTTTCTGCAGAAAGAGGGCAGGGAATATGCCGGCGGGTCCGGAACCGGCTATGAGAATACGGGGACTCCCGCTGATGTTCGGAATCTCCAGAGATCCCGGCTGTGATCCGGCTGTCTGCTGTGTCTCATTTATTTCGGGAGAGTCCACAAGCACCCGTATCTGCCAGTGGATATTGTCTTTCCTCCGGCTGTCCAGGCTCTTCTTCAGTATCCTGTAGCGGAGGTTTTTTACCCGCAGTTTCCGCCGGATCTGCTCTTCCAGATCCTTATGGCTATAATGGCAGAAAATCTTCATATTCAGTTCAGTCTGACCCATGCTTTCATCTTAGAGGGGAGCCGGAACAGGGGCAAGGGGAGTGGGGGGATTATTAATTAGAACTTGACAATATATGAATCCTTGATTATGTATTTATCCAAAGGTTTACCTAATTCCCCTTGTTCTGGAGGCTCATTTGGCAGCTACAAAGAAGCTTTTGATCGTGGAAAGTCCCGCAAAAGCCAAAACAATAAAGAAGATTCTCGGTAAGGATTTCACTGTGAAAGCCTCTGTCGGTCATATTCGTGACCTCAAGAGCAGCGGCCGCGGCAAGAAAGCCCTGGGGATCGATATCGAGCACGGTTACAAGCCTGACTACACGATTATCAAGGGAAAGGAGAAAACCGTAAAAGAGCTGCAGGACGCAGCCGCCAAGGCGGATGAAGTCTATCTGGCTCCCGACCCCGACCGGGAAGGAGAAGCCATTGCCTGGCACCTGAAGGAAGCTCTTTCCCTGAGTGATGAAGAGGCTCACAGAGTCACTTACTCGGCCATTACCAAGAGCGCCGTTCTCAAGGCACTCGAAAATCCTCATAAAATTGATATGGACCGGGTCAATGCTCAGCAGGGGCGCCGTGTTCTGGACCGTCTTGTGGGGTTCAGTCTCTCTCCCTTCCTCTGGAAGAAGGTTGCCAAAAACCTCAGTGCCGGACGGGTTCAGTCTGTTGCCTTGAGGATTGTTGTGGAGCGGGAACGGGAAATCAAGGCTTTTGTTCCTGAAGAATACTGGAAAATCAAGGCTCTGGTGTCTCCTCCGGAAGCCAAAAAAGATCAGTTTGAGGCTGCCCTTGTCCGCTGGCAGGGAAAGAAGTTTGAACTGGGCAATCCGGCAGCCGCTACAGAAGCCTCTTCTGCCGAGGTGGCGGATCATATTAAAGCCAACAGCCTGAATATTCTGAAAATCGAGACCAGGGAAGCTAAAGGCCGGCCCAGTCCCCCCTATATCACCTCCACCCTCCAGCAGGGAGCCAGTACCTTCCTGGGTTTCGGAACCACAAAGACTATGTCTGTGGCGCAGAAGCTGTATGAAGGTATGGAAATTGACGGTGAGACCCAGGGTCTGATCACCTACATGAGAACTGACTCCACCAGAATTGCCCCTGAGGCCCTGGATGATGTGCGCAATTATATTAAAAACAACTTTGATCCCGAGTTTCTTCCGGAGAAACCTCAGATTTACAGTACCAAATCCAAGAATGCCCAGGATGCCCATGAAGCCATCCGTCCCTCCAGTACAGAACTGACTCCGGAAAAGGTCAAACCCTATCTGACAAGGGATCAGTACAGACTCTATGAGCTGATCTGGCGCCGTTTTGTGGCCTCTCAGATGCCTCCTGCCCGCTTTGACATCACAACTGTGACCATTGCAGCCGGAGAAGCGGAACTGGAAGCCAAGGGAAGAATCGTCCGCTTTCCCGGACACACTATTCTGATTCCCGACAGCGATAAGAAAGAAGACAGCAAATACCAGAATCTTCCCGATGTGAAGGAAAATGATCCTCTGGATATGGATAAACTGGATGTTACCCAGAATTTCACCAAACCCCCTTCCCGTTATTCGGAAGCCAGTCTGGTAAAGGCTCTCGAAAAAGAGGGAATCGGACGGCCCTCCACCTATGCTCCCATCATTAAAACCATTAATGACAGAGGATATGTCAGGCTGGAGAAGAGAGCCTTCCACGCCACAGAGCTGGGAATGGCTGTTGTGGATATTCTGATCAGCAATTTTGACGATATTATGGATCTTCAGTTTACAGCCAATATGGAAGGCAGTCTGGACGAAGTGGAGCAGGGTAAAACCGACTGGGTCAAACTGATTGACCAGTTCTACAAACCCTTTGATGCCCGGCTGGAAAAGGCTCTCAAAGATGCAGAGCCTTTGAAAGGGCGTCCCTGGGAAGGTGAGGAGAAATGTCCTCTCTGCGGCGGCAACCTGGTTGTCCGCTACTCTGTAAACGGTGCGTTTCTGGGTTGTGCCAATTACCCCGAGTGTAAGGGGCTGATGCCCATGCCCGGTGAAAATGAGGGTGAAGATGCCAATGGGGAACCCGCAGAAGCCGTAGCCTGTCCGGAGTGCGGCAGCAATATGGTGCTCAAGAAATCCCGGTACGGTAAGGAATTCCTGGCCTGTTCCCGGTATCCCGAGTGTAAAACCACCATGTCCGTTGACAAGGACGGCAAGCCCGTTGAACTGCCGAAGATCGAGCGGGACTGTGACGTCTGCGGCAAACCCATGGAAGTGAAGATGGGGCGCAGGGGACCTTTTCTGGCCTGTTCCGGATATCCTGACTGTAAAAACACCATGCCCATCGACAAAGACGGGAATGTGATTGTTCTCCCCAAGGTGGAAGGTGAGGTCTGTGAGAAATGCGGCAAGCCCATGGAAGTGAAAATGGGCCGGCGCGGTCCCTTCCTGGCCTGTACGGGCTTTCCCAAATGCAGGAATGCCAAACCCCTGCCCGGTGAAGAAGGGGCAGATAAGAAGAAGACCGATAATAAGGATGACGGGGAAAAGAAGAAATAGCCTCTTCCGGCTGTTTTAAAGAGATCCTGTGGTGTAATTTTTGAATTATCCCGCAGGATTTTTTTTACCTTTACTTCCCGGCAGGGAATCCTTATCTTATTTATATCGGTTTTTCTGCATGCTATTGTGCTAAAAAACCGCAGCCCCCGGACGTTTTGATTCAGCTGAATACAGGCACAGCGTCCCCGGGCAGGAGTAATTATGAATAACGAACCTGATGACAAGAAAATGAATGCGAAAGGCAATAAGGATAATGATGACTGGAAAAAAAGACTCCAGGATGAATTCAAGCCTGAAAACATGGAAAAAAGATTCAAGGATATGAGAAACGGAAAGGGCGGGAAATACCGCTTTTCCTTCTGGTACTTCCTCCTTGTAATTGTTGTTCTGGCAATCCTGAACTTTATGTTCCTCCGGACTCCCGATGAAGTGATTGAGTTCTCTGTGTTTAAAGAGAAAGTGGAAAACGGAGAGATCAAGAGAGTCAAGATGACTCCTTCCTTCTATTACGGTATGACCTATACCTCAGATGAATACGCCTCTCAGGTTGTGGATTCTCTGACCCAGCGCCTAAACGGAAACAGCTCTTCCGGACAGGTGGGAAATATGGTTAAGACCGTTCCCATTAACGATCCCACTTTTGTCCCTCTTATGGAAAGCAGGGGAGTGGAATTTTATGCGGAGCAGGAGAAAAGGAATTATTTCCTGGAGATCCTGGTCAGCTGGGTCGTCCCCCTGTTGTTCCTCTTTTTTATCTGGAGGATGATTTTCAAGCGTATGGGCGGCGGCATGGGCGGCTCCAATGTGATGAGTTTCGGTCAGAATAACTCCAAGATTGTTGCCGAAGAGGATCTGAACACCCGGTTCAAGGATGTAGCGGGCTGTGAAGAGTCCAAGGATGAACTGGTTGAGGTGGTTGATTTTCTCAAAACCCCGGATAAGTATACCTCCATCGGTGGTAAAATACCCAAGGGCGTTCTGCTGGTTGGACCTCCGGGAACCGGTAAAACCCTGATGGCCAGAGCCGTTGCCGGGGAGGCGGGAGTCACCTTCTTCCGCATGAGCGGTGCCGACTTTGTTGAGATGTTTGTTGGTGTGGGGGCAGCCCGAGTCCGGGATCTGTTCAAACAGGCCAGGGAAAAGGCTCCCTGTATTATCTTTATTGATGAGCTGGATGCCATAGGAAAAAGCCGGGCCGGTGCGGTGAGCACCAATGACGAGCGGGAACAGACCCTCAACCAGCTGCTGGTTGAAATGGACGGTTTTGACTCCACCTCCGGTGTTATTATACTGGCGGCCACAAACCGTCCCGAAGTCCTGGACCCTGCACTCTTAAGACCAGGTCGTTTCGACAGACAGGTTCTTGTGGACAAGCCCGACCTCCTGGGACGGGAAGCTATCCTCAAGATCCACTCCTCCGGTGTCTCTCTGGCCCCTGAAGTGGATCTGAAGGAAGTGGCCAAGGCAACACCCGGATTTGTGGGTGCCGATCTGGCCAATATCGTGAACGAAGCGGCTCTTCTGGCTGTCAGAGGGGGACGCAAAGCTGTTTCTCAGCTGGATCTGGATGAGGCCATTGAGAAAACCATAGCCGGTCTTGAAAAGAAGAACAGACTGATCAACCCCCGGGAACGGGAGATCGTCGCCTATCATGAAACCGGACATGCTCTGATTGCCGCTTTTACACCGGATGCGGATCCGGTTCAGAAAATATCCATTGTTCCCAGAGGAATGGGTGCACTGGGATATACTCTTCAGACCCCCACGGAAGACCGTTTTCTGATGACCCAGGAAGAGCTCATCGGCAGAATTGATATTCTCCTGGGAGGACGGGCCGCAGAGGAGATTGTATTCGGTAAAATATCAACCGGCGCGTCCAACGATATTATGAAGAGTACCGATATCGCCCGGAACATGATTACTGAATACGGTATGAGTGAAAAGTTTAAAAACATGGCTCTGAGTAAACGGAACGGTTCCTATCTGGAAGGGGCAGGTTCTGTAAAAGAGTACTCCGAGCAGACCCAGCAGTATATTGATGAGGAAATTTCCCGCCTGATGGATGAACGCTACAAAGTGGTTGTGGGACTGCTGACCAAACACAGAGATCTTCTGGATAGCATTACCGATCATCTGATGGATGAAGAGATTGTTTCTACAGAGGAATTCCTCAGACTCATCGAAAATGATGAGAACGGAGCTGCAGAACTGGCTTCCCGTAAAGAGAAAGATATGAAAATATCCAAGCGGGCTGCGGAAAAGGGTCAGAAAAGAAATGATGAGATCATTGCTCGGAACAAAGCCCGGGAACTGGCCGAGAAGAACGAGCCCCCTACGGTCAGCCAGGAGCATAAAACGGAAAATCCCTTTGCCCGTGAGGTTCCCCTTACAATGGCCGGGGATGAGAGCAAGGAACCCGAGGATGATAAAACCGAATAGCAGAGGTTATTGATTATCTGGAAAGGGTTTATCCTGATGATTGTTCAAGAGCAGATTTCCTGTGGGGATTTCTGCTCTTTTTTTTCGAATTACAGGAAATTGCGACTATAATTGATAATATATTACCCATACCGAAAGGGCATATTACAGCAGAAAATCATAATAAAGCGGATACTAAAAACATGGATGATGAAATCTGGAAGGTCTTTAGCTCTGAAACAATGGAAATGGCGGATTCCCTTGAAGAATCCATACTCCGGTACGAAAAAGACGGGGAAACCGCAGCTTTGAAGCAGGCCTATCATCAGACTCATTCCATAAAAGGCAGCCTGGGGATTATCGAGTTCAATACACTGGAAAATATGGTGCACCGCTGTGAGGATTTATTTCAGTCCTGTATGGAAAAAGCTTTTACCCGGAAGAAACTCTTTGTCCGGGTAGTTCTTGAAATGGTGGATCTGGTCAGGCAGGTTATCCACCGGGAAAGTGAAGCCGTTCTGGACAGAAAGACGATTGCCGCCTTTAATGAGCTTTTGGCAAATGACTTTTATTCATCAGAGGGAGATCCTCTGAATAATACCTCTGTACAGCAGGATACGGTCAATGAGAAAAAAACGCTCCGTGTTGAATCTGCCAAACTGGATGAACTGCTGAACCTGACAGGAGAGCTTCTTACTGCGGGAGACTCCTTCAAGGAACTCAGTGAAGAGTTGAGAGACAACAGATTGAGCAGCCGGACATCCATCCTCCTGGGATTGATAGATCAATTGAGTAACAGAACCCTTGAGATGCGGATGATTCCCCTTGCTCCGGTGATGAAACGCTTTAAACGGACGGTTCGCGACCTGGCAGAAGAAACGGGAAAGCAGATCCGTCTGGAGCTGGAAGGAGAGCAGACCGAAGTTGATAAAACGATAGCTGAAAGAATCTCGGACCCCCTGACTCACCTATTGAGAAACTGTGTTGATCATGGAATCGCTTCTCCCGGAGAGCGGGAAAAAGCAGGCAAAAATCCCGAAGGAGTCATCCGTCTGGGAGCCCGTCAGGAGAACGATGCTATTTTCATTTCCATCAGTGATGACGGAAATGGTATAGATTATGACAGAATACGGGCCAAGGCTTCAAATAACCCTGAATGGCAGCATATCAACAATCCTGAGGAACTGGCGGCTCTGATATTTGAACCCGGTTTTTCCACTGCAGGAGAAGTTTCCACCCTTAGCGGCAGAGGAATGGGAATGTCAGCTGTAAGAGATGCGGTGCAAAGCCTGAGAGGCAGCCTGGCAATTGAATCGGAGCCGGGCAGGGGAACCAGTTTTAGCATGCGCTTTCCTTTGTCTCTGGCTCTTGTGGAGGGCCTGCTGATTCAGATGGAGGACAACTATTACATCATACCTTCCGAGGATGTGATTGAATGCATAGATATTCATCCAGACTCCATTGACCAGTCTCTGGATATCACCTCAATGGAATGGAACGGTTCGGTTCTTCCCCTGATCAATTTGAAGCGGATTATGCGCATGGAGGGAGTTTCTGGAAACATTGTAGTGGTCAGAAATCAGAACAGCAGCTGCGGTGTTGTCTGTGACAAGGTCGTCTCCATTTTGCAGACAGTGGTAAAACCTCTTCATCCTCTGTTGAAACGGGAAGCCTGGATGCAGGGAAGTTCTGTACTGGGATCGGGAGAACCTGTGCTGATTATCAATATCTCAGGACTTATCAATCAGTTCCGAGACTGAAATCTTTAAAACAGACTCATCCGAGTCACTCTGATCCGAATCCGGGAGTTCTGTATTCAGTACAACTCTGTTTTTTCCATTATTCTTACCATGGTATAGAGCCTCATCAGCATGGACGATCATCCGGGCCGCATTCGTATCCACTTCAATACTGCTGACTCCGAAAGTCATGGTGACCTTGTGAGTTTTTCCTTCAAAATCAAAGTTTTCCTGTTCCACAGCAGATCTCAGCCGCTCCGCCATGCGTCCTGCATTCACAATGTCTGTTTCAGGCAGCAGAATCAGAAATTCTTCCCCCCCCCAGCGGCAGACTGCATCACTTGGTCTTTTTAATGAATTAAATAAAGCACCCAGATGCTTCAGTATATAATCGCCGCAGCCGTGACCAAATGTATCATTGAATTTTTTGAATCCGTCTATATCTGTAAGAATCAGAGAGAAAGGATTGTTATACCGGTTATGGCGAATTTCTTCATTGCCAATAATTTTCATCATGGACCGTCTGTTATTCAGTCCTGTCAGCGGATCCGTACTGGCTGCCTTTTTCAACTCTTCATTACTGATGCGCAGTTCTTCTTCGGTCTTTTTCATCTTTTCCAGAAGCTCCATGACCTGATCCTTAGCCTCATTGGTCTGTTGAATCTGGTTCACCAGGCTGCTGATATCCTGCAGGGAAAATACGGCGATTATTTCATTCGGAAGATCTGGAGAATGGCTTCTGACCACCTGGCTTTGAATACAGAATGCGTTTCCTTTTGCTCCTTCAAAGGGGAACAGATCTTTATGCAGCTGATAGGAGAAAAGAGCGGTTGAACCGCTGTCAAAGACCTGTTTAACCATAAGAGAGTAAAACTTCTTTCTTAAGGATGGAAAGATATCCCGGACATCCATCCCCTCGGCATCAGCACTGCTTCTGCCGGTCCATATCTCCATACGCTGATTCCAGAACAGAATCCTGAATTCACTATCAACACAGAATATGCCCTGAGGAAGTGCGTAGAGCATCTCATAACTTGATTTCATAACTCTTCCAGATGCTTTTCCATCAGCCTTGTCAGGCCTTTCATAGAATCCATGGTGAAGAGGATGGCAATATTCCCGCTGATTTCATGTTCATCCGCAGTAAACCGTGTATCTGCCAGAAGGATCGTGTCATGGGTCTCTGCCATATGCTGGATACCGCTTTTAGTAAACTCAGTTTGGAAAATGGGAATCTGGTAGTCAAATGAAATATTCAGATAGTTGGAAATTGTACCCATTATAGAGTTGAGAACTATATTTCCTACTTCCGTTAGAACCCCTATTTTGGCACTGTCAAAATCTTCATCCTCCTGGGCATCCATTAACAGGTTTCCCAGTTTGCGGGCAATTTCAGCAGGAAATATCAGTTTGCTTTCGCCGCTCACGTCCCCTTTGAACAGCAGATCAATAACAGAGACTTCCTGGTTCAGATAATCGGGAATATCCTCATCATCTCCTGATACATCAATCTGTTTCACCATGGGGATGGAAAGGCGGATATAGGTGTTCAGCATTTCACTCAGGATTTCCGAGCTTTTACCGGCGCCCACAGTAAACAACTCTACAAGGAAGTCCAGATGATCCTCATTGAGAGTAATTTTCTTTGAACTCATAACACTCCTATTTCCTCAAGAACAGGTCTCAGCTTCTGATCACTGACAGGTTTATTGATAAAACCGTCGGCTCCTGATTCCAGGCAGATGGTTCTTGTGGTATCCTGAATATCGGCAGAAACCATCAGAATCCGGGTCTCCCTGTTATCCTTTCGTATGGCTTTCAGAAGATCAATACCACCGATACCGGGCATCAAAATGTCCATCAGAATAAGATCTATTTTCTGCTTTTTCAGAAGATCCAGCACTTCTTCCCCACTGGCACACTCTGTAATCTGAACCAGTCCCATACCGTTCAGGATTTTTTTAGCACTCAGACGTCCCAGCTTGGTATCATCAACAACTAGTACTTTCAGTTCATCAGTTTTAGACATATTACCTCCGGCATTCATTACAGTTTAAATACTAAGTTATTCTCATATCCATTTCAAAAAAGAGTTCGTTTCTTCATCAGACAGGGAAGTGGAAATCCCTTCTACCCCTCAGGAAGAAGGATCCAGGCTGATCAAATACCT
>JAQQAM010000063.1 GCA_028532905.1 Spirochaetales bacterium | reverse complement strand
GAAGGTCCTGTGACCATTGTCTGTCCCTGGGCAGTGGGGGGGAGTCGCCGACATCGTCAACAGAAAAGCAGCCACTTTCGGACCTGAATACCTGGGAGTTCCCGTACTGGCTACAAACGAACTGGGAGCGGGAGGAAACGTAGCACTCACCAACTACCTGAAAAACGGTCCCAATTCCGAGACTCTGATTTTTGGAGCGGAAGGAGCATTTTCCATTGCCCCCAATGTGGACGGTGCCGATGCTCTTCAGTTTTCATACGACGACTACATCCCCGTTATCAACCTGTATTCTTCAATTTTCGTCATGACAGCCGATGCCAAACTGGGCATTACAGATCTGGAATCTCTTAAAGCCTACGGGGAAGGGAAAAAAACTAAAAGTGGCGGTCAATGGAATGGCCGGTTCCGAAGCCTTTCTGGCAAAAGCCCTGTTTCAGGAGCTGGGACTGAACCTGGAACTGATCAGTTACAACGGTGCCAACCTGGCTCTCGATGCCGCAGCCAAGGGAGAAACTGCATTTGCCATTTCTCATCAGTCTCAGGCAAAAGGAAGTGTGGAAGGCGGAATTCTCAATCCTGTTGTTATGTTTGATGAAAACGGAGTGAATAACGAAGTCTTTAAAAATGTAAAAGGTGTGGGTGAATACGGATATACCGGTTATTTCAGAAACCGCTGTTTCATTCTTGCCAGAAAGGGAACAGATCCTACTGTCATATCCAAAGTAAGAGACGCCTACCTGTCCATTCTCGAAGAACCGGAAATGGTTGATTTTTATAAATCTCTTATGATTGAAGTCGATCCCCTGGATCTCGAAAAAATCAACAAACACATCGAAGATGTAACCGCTATCGTAAAAAGCAATCTGTAATTTCTCACAACAGCCCCGGAACTCGAAACCTCTCCGGGGCCTGTTTCCAAAGAAGGATATCAATGAGATCCACTCAAATCAAAATATTTTCAACATTTACACACCTGATTCAGAAAATTGACAACACAATCGACCATACCGCCCGGCATCTGGAGAACAGGGAATTCCGAATATACCCCACTATTGCGGGCTCTGTTTTTTTCCTGGCCCTCTCCGCTCTGATTCTGATTTTGATGCCGTATCAGATCAAAGTACGTGCTGATCAAACCATTACAGCCCAAACCTTTCCCTCGATCCTTGCCTTTATCATGATGGGAGGAGCCCTATTAAACCTTATAAAAACAGGACTGCAAAAATACAGGAAGGAGCCTCTTGAGTATGTGGAAGTTTATATTCTGACAGAGATAAAAGCTCTGATTCTTTTGTTGTTTTTAATCATTTATTCCCTGCTCATGCCGGTACTGGGCTTCATGCTGTCTTCAGTGATCTACGGAATTCTGATGCTGTTTTATTTTCGCGTCAAAAACTGGAAGTATTATCTCCTGGTTACCACTCTGGCCATACTGATCGGATTTCTTTTCAAAGACATCCTTCATGTCCGGCTGCCTTAGAGGATTGTCTACTATGAATTTATTTATTGAAGGTTTTCAGCAACTGTTTCAGTTTTCGAATTTTATTGCCATGAATATTGGTCTGCTTCTGGGAATGGTCTTTGGAGCCATCCCCGGTCTGACAGTTATTTTATGTATTGTTTTATTTCTACCCTTCACCTATTCCATGGGAGCGATCCAGTCATTTATGTTCCTGTTGGGAATGTACTGCGCCGGAAGCTACGGCGGATCTATTTCAGCAATTCTCATACGGACACCGGGAACTCCCCACGCTACTGCGACCATGCTGGACGGCTACCCTTTGTCCAGGAAGGGACAGACCCATAAAGCCCTCAAACTGGCACTGCAGGCATCGACATTTGGTGGAATCATCAGTGCCGTTGTTCTTCTTTTCCTGGCTCCGCAGGTCAGTATCTTTGCTCAGAAGATGGGAACTCCCGAATACTTTCTTGTCTGCGCCTTCGGTCTTACCATCATTGCCGGAGTATCCGGAAAAACACTCATAACAGGACTTATGGCCGGAGCACTTGGTCTATTCATCGCTACCATCGGCCTGGACCCCATGACCAGCAATACCCGTTTTATCTTCAACAACATCAACCTCTATTCGGGGTTTGATCTGGTCATCTGTCTTATCGGTCTTTTTGCCTTGAGCGAAGTTCTTAAAAAGAGCGAAAAAACAGAGGTTATCGCAAAAGTCAACCTTGAAAAAGAAGAAAAGAAACTGAACTCTATCACCAAAGCCGATTACAAAAAAATGGCCAGGCCCGCCCTCCTTTCCTCCCTGATCGGTGTGATCATCGGAATCATTCCCGGAACCGGAGCATCAATGGCTTCATTCGTCAGCTATGACCGGGCCAAAAGAATGAGTAAAACACCTGAAGAATTCGGCAATGGTTCTATTGAAGGAATAGCCGCCACGGAAACAGTAAATAACGCCGTAACAGGTGCTACCCTTATCCCCCTTCTGACTCTGGGAATTCCAGGTGACGGATCTGTGGCTATTATGCTGGGAGCCCTTATGATAAACGGACTGACCCCGGGACCCAAGCTCTTTGTGGATCACGGAGTGACCATGTATGCCATCATGCTGGGGCTTGTATTCGTCAACCTCTTTATGTTTCTGCAGGGAAAGTTCCTGACCCCTCTGTTTGCCAGGATTATTAAGATTCCCATTGCCATACTGACCCCGGTCATTGTGATTTTCTGCTTTGCCGGAGCCTATTCGGTTAAAACATCCATGTTTGATATTCAAATAGCCCTGAGCTTTGCCGTGCTGGCCTACCTGCTGAATAAATTTCAGATTCCAGCGATTCCGGTTCTTCTCGGCCTGGTTCTGGGTCCCATAACAGAAGAAAATTTCAGGCGCTCCCTGATCCTGTCAGACGGCAGCTGGGGGATTTTTACGTCCTCTCCCATCAGCATTGCCCTACTGGCAATTATAGCCCTGTCCCTCTTTGTCATAATCAAAGGCAAAATGAATGAAAACACAACTGGAGATACCAATGCCTCAACCTAATATAATTTTTTACTTTTCAGATCAGCAGAGAGCCGACACATGCGGCTGTTACTGACAGGAACTGAATACCACTCCGGAACTTGATCAGTTTGCCTCAGAAGGGGTGAGATTCGAACACGCCTTCACTCCGCAGCCTGTCTGCGGTCCCTGCCGCTCACTGTTCCAGACCGGCCTTTATCCCACAAGCACCGGCTGTTTCAGAAACAATATTGCCCTTCCCGGGGATAGTAAAACTCTGGGACACTATTTTGAATCGGCCGGGTATGAAACAGCCTATGTGGGAAAATGGCATCTGGCTTCTGATGGAGAACTGGAAACCAAACCCCGACTGGACTTTCATGATGCCCCCATACCTCTTGAGCACCGCGGCGGATATACAGGTTTCTGGAGAGCCTCGGATGTTCTGGAGTTCACTTCCGACGGTTTTGGCGGCTATGTATTCGACGAACATATGAACAAACTTGATTTCAAAGGATACCGGGCGGACTGCATTACAGACTACGCTCTGGAATTCCTGGATCAGCGATCCGGAACAAAGCCTTTCTTCCTGACCGTGTCCCATATAGAGCCTCATCATCAGAACAATGCGGGTCACTACCAGGGTCCCGAAGGTTCAAAAGAAAAATATAAGGATTCCCGATTGCCTGAAGATCTGAACAACGGGATCGGCGATGCCAGCCAGGAATATCCCGATTATCTGGGAGCCTGTGAGAGCATTGACAGAAACTTCGGACGCCTGATACAGGCCCTGAAAGACAAAGGGATCTATGAGGATACAATCATCATTTTTACTTCCGACCATGGATCTCATTTCAGAACCAGAAACAACGACAGCCATAAAAACGGCTATGATGACTATAAACGGAGCGGACACGATGCCTCTATCAGAGTCCCTCTGGTAATCCGGGGAGGGAAGTATCTTGGAGGCAGGGAAATCAAAGACCTTGTGAGTACCACCAGTCTGCCGCGGACGATGCTTGCCATGGCGGGTAAAAAGGAAGAGATTCCCATGATCGGAGAAGATTTGATCACTGTGGTTGAAGGAAATCCCCTCCGGAAAAATGAAGTGTTTGTCCAGGTTTCCGAAAGCCGGGTCGGCAGAGTTCTCCGCACAGCGGATTATACTTATGCTGTCTATGCTCCGGGTAAAAACGGAGGGCTTTTTAAGGACAGCGACGTCTATGCGGACGACTACCTTTACGATCTGAACAAAGATCCTCATCAGCAATCCGACCTGAAAGACTGCGAAGAGTACCTGGAAATCAAGATGGATTTAAGGGAAAAACTTCTGGACTGGATTGCGGAAGCGGAATACGGTGGAGACCGGAAAAGGGTTCGTATCCTGGATTCAGTTTGACCACAGGAAAGATCTCTGCTAGTTTATTTTTGAGGATGGGCATCTGGACGACATTAAAGACCTTATACCGAAACAGAAAAAGTATCTCAAAGTATATGATTTTCTTTTAATCTATATCGATCAGAATAAATTCACCCTCAATAACAAGCTGCCCTCCGAAAACTTCCTGTGCCGGAAGTTCGGAATGAGCAGGGAAACAGTCCGGACTGCCATGAAACTACTCATCGAAGAAAACCGGGCCTATACGATTCAGGGAAGTGGATCCTTTTTCAATAAAAGCTCTGCCCTAAAAGAACACACTCAGGAAAAGAAGGGTAAAACCCAGATCGGATTCATTACCCAGGGCCATGACTACAACACCAGTTCGAATCTGGTTCGCGGTATCAAGCAGGCCTTGAATAAAGACTCGGTTGAACTGAAAATATTCATGACCGACAACAAACTCTCCAATGAAAGAAAATGCCTGGAATCCTGTTCTACCGGGTTTGACGGTTTGATTGTTGATGGAGTGAAAGCCAGCATCCTGAACCCGAATCTTGATTCCTATGCCAGGATCGATCAGAAGAACATACGCCTGATTTTTTTCAATAACTATTATATGGGGACTCCTTATCACAAAGTTATTATTGATGATGCCCGATGCGCGGATGAACTGATCAGACGGCTCCGGGAAAGGGGGCACAGGCATATCGCAGGCATATTCATGTATGACAACTATCAGGGTCAGGAAAAATACAATGGTTTTATGCGTTCTCTTATCAAATACGACTGCGTTTTCAAGGATGAATATGTCAAATGGTGCGTCTCTGATGAAAGCTACGACAAAAAAAACTTTCCCAAGACCCTCTGGAAATTCCTCAAGGGCCTTCCCAAGGTAAGCGCGGTTGTCTGCTGTAACTATATGATATTGAATATGATGATGGAAATTTTCTCTGACAAGGGGATTGCTGTTCCCGAGGACTATTCCATTGTCTGTTTCGACTATTCCGGATCTGACTGGGAGGAACGGAACATTACAGCATCCATTCACCCGGGGTTTGAAATGGGAGTCCGGGTTGGTCAGAACATACTGAAAATGGTGGCAGATCCCGACTACCGCAATCATGATTATTCCTATACCTTTCCGCCCTATATCCACGACGGGGGAACCATCAAGGATATTGGAAATCATTAGGCCGCTGCTTATTTCCGGGAAATCTCAAAAAAATCAATGCAGTTTCAAATCCAGTTTCCTTAATTATGTTATCAGCTAAAATGCTGATATTAGATCCTCATTTGTATCGCACTCCCTCAAGAGCCCCTATAAGAGTCAAATTGCAGGTATTCAAGCTATGAGACTAGACTTGCAAATATCAAAAACCAAAAAACAAAAATCAAATTCCCGAATATTCAAATCCTGCAACCACCCTTAATCTGATATTAAAAGCAAGCAGCTTCTTAAGGAGGGTTCTGTATGACCAGATGGTACAAATCGCCATTGACAAAAGAAGAGTTAAAATCTGTTTCCGCCAGAAGTGATATCAAAGGTCTTGTCCAGACACTGGGCTACCTTATGCTGCTGGTCTTTTCAGCGGCAGCAGCCCTATGGGGATTTCATAACCTGAAGCTGGTTCCTGCTTTGCTCATCCTCCTGGTTCACGGTTTTTTTTATTCCTTTATGCTCAACGGCTTTCATGAACTGAGCCATAATACGGTTTTCAAATCCAAGGGGCTCAGCCGCTTTTTTTACAGACTCTTCAGTTTTTTAAGCTGGAATAATCATGTTTTTTTCAGTGCCAGCCACAGGGAGCACCATTTCTACACACTGAACAGTGAAAAAGATCAGGAAGTGATCCTCCCCATCATACTGACATTCAAAGAGTTCCTTCTGCGGGGCATTGTGAATCCTCTGGGGTTTGTGGAAACTCTCTGGGGAACCCTCTTCCTGGCTGCCGGGAGAGTGGATGGCAAGATGTACAGCGGACTGGGGGCCTTCAGTGCAGAATGGAAAAAGCACCTGTTCCCCGAAGAGAAGCAGGAGGAAAGAAAGGCTCTGATTGCATGGGCACGGGTGACAGTGGCCGGACACCTGCTGATACTCCTGTTTTGTCTGTATTTCAACATCCCCGAAATGATCGTTCTTGTCACCCTGGCCCCCTTTTACGGTTCCGGATTCCTGTATTTTCTGAATCCTACTCAGCACATCGGTCTGACAGGAGACAATGATGACCACAGGAAAAACTCCAGGACAATTCTGCTGAATCCCTTCCTCAGATTCCTGTACTGGAACATGAACTACCACATTGAACACCATATGTATGCAGCCGTGCCCTGCTATAACCTGAAGAAACTGCATAAGCTGATTGAAGACGATTTACCCCCCTCATCCAAAGGCTTCATAAGAACCTGGAGGGATATAAGACAATTACACAACAAGCATAAATCAAACACATAAGAAGGAGATTTGTATGAAAGAAATGACAGGACTGGAGCGGTGTCAGGCCGTATTAAACAAAGAAACTCCCGACAGAGTCCCCGTGGTTCCCCAGACATTTATGTTTGCCGCTGAAACAGCCGGTTTTCGAATCGGAGATATGAATAAAGACGGCAGACTCATGGCAGAAAGCCATAGGATAAGCCAGGATAAATACGGCTATGACGGCTGTGTAATTGATATTGATGACGCCTCACTGGCAGAAGCCTGCGGAGCCACCGTTATCTTTGACAACCCCGATGAACCGGCTCTTGTAGATGAGCATAATCCCCTGGTCACAGACTTAAGACAGTTCAGTGACATGGAGTTTCCGGATCCACTGAAAGACGGAAGACTTCCCGCCTGGCTGGAAGCCACAGAACGTCTTATTGCCGATATCGGAGACCGGGTATTTGTTATGGGCCGCTCGGATCAGGGCCCCTTTGACCTGCTGTGTCTTCTCAGAGGAACACAGAACCTTATGATGGAACTGATTACCGAAGAACCGGAGGTTATCTGGAAAGCCCTGGACTGGTGCCGGGAAGCGAACCTCAGATTTGCCAAAGCCCAGAAAGATGCAGGAGCCCATGCCACATCCATTGGAGATTCCTATGCCGGACCTAATCTGATCAGCCCCGAAATGTTCAGAGAATTTGCTCTGGAACACGAAATTACATTATGTAAACAGGTGCAGGATTACGGAATTCCCTGGAGCCTCCACATTTGCGGCAACACAAATGAAATCATTGAAGACATGGTCAGTACAGGAGCCAGTATTCTGGAAGTGGACTGGCAGGTGGATATGAAGAAAGCAAGCGAAATTGTTGACGGAAGGGCTGTTCTTATGGGTAATATAGATCCCAGCGATCCCCTGGTTTACGGAACCCCGGAAGCAGTAGACCTGAAGGCAAAAGCCATTATTGAAGCGACCGGAGGAAAACACCTTTTCCTGTCCAGCGGCTGCGCTATGGGACGGCGAACCCCGGAAGACAATATGAGAGCTATGATTAATGCAGCAAAAAAGTATGGCACATTCGACAATTAAAATTATCGGAGGATTTCTCGGGAGCGGTAAAACGACCTACCTGAACAGGATACTGAGTCAGGCTGTTCCCGATGCAGGAATTGCCCTGGTTATCAACGAATTCGGTTCTGTCGCCCTGGATGGGGACCTCATCATTCATGAGCAATACAGCATGATGGAGATAACCGGGGGATGCCTGTGCTGCTCCCTGAAAGCGGATCTGATTACAGGAATTTCAGATATCATAAAAAATGAAGCCCCCCGTATCATTTATATAGAGGCAACAGGCCTGGCAGTTCCCGATGAAATGAGAAAGACTCTTGAGAAACATTTCTCCGAAGAGGATGGGGTCACGGTTGATCCGGTTACAGTCACCGTAGACTGCCTGCAGTATAAAAAGATGAAAGGGAAACTCAGGATTTATGACAGCCAGTTTGAGGGTTCTCCCGGAATCAAGCTCACCAAAACCGATATTTATCCGGAAGACCTGATTGAGGAAGTGAACAATCATATCCGGAGCAGCCATAAGGATATAAAGATTGTCCGGCCGGCAGCAGGCAGGTTCCTGTTCAACAGCACCCTGAATAATCAGAATAATGAGACCGGTCATAAAGACAACATTCAGACCATAACCCTGGACAGGGAACAGGCACAAAAGGTTAAAAAAGACCGTATTCAGGCCTTCTGCCGGGACCATTCTGACAAAATCATCCGCATGAAAGGACTTATTAAGAACTCTGAGATCTGGGAAGATGTGCAGTTTGACGGGGAGAACTTCTTTTCATCCGAACTGAAGAAAGATTATGGGGGAGAGTGTAAAATGGTGCTGTTCACCTCTGATGAAAACAGGGATGAAATAGCACAGAAGCTTCAAAGGTATTTTTGAGGGGGCCGACCCGTCTGCTTCTTGAACCAGACACTGAAATAGGATGGGGAATTAAAGCCGCACAGACGGGCTGTGTAATCAACAGAGGCTCCCCGGGACAGAATCTGGCAGGCTTTATTCAGCCGTTTTTCATTGTGATAACTTTTGGGAGACCGGCCGTATGAAACCTTGAACAGTCTGGATAAATGTTCCTGTGAATAGCCCGTCTTCTCAGACAATAACTGAAAATCCACCTTTTCAGTGCAATGGGAATCAAGGTAATTCTTGAAATAATGAAGAGGCGGATTCTCTACCCGTTTGTCCTCTGTTGCTATCCTGGCGATCTTTGTGAAAATCTCCAGTATTTTCTGGTAGACGATTTTTACACTGTACTGATCCCGGTTGTGGAGTTCTTCATTGATATCGGAAAAGATCTGTGAAAAATAGGGAACCTTATGATACAGATTGTAATCTCCTGTCTGCATGTTGGCGGTGATTTCATCTATTTCCTTGTTTATCAATGTGGAGTATTCCACCTTGTGTTCCGTTTCTTTTTGAATCAGCCTGCGGGGAGGCTGCATATGACAGGGAGAAACCGCAACCTGATGCCCCGTCTGAAATCCCAGCCAGAAAAATGAGATGGTTTCCCTGTCGTAAATAAACTCATGGACAATTCCCGGAGAAATAATGCACAGATCATCCTGCCTCAGGCTGACTGGAGCCTTCCCTTTGAACAACTCAACCTCGGCCTGCCCTTTTGTCACGAAGATCATTTCAAAACCGTAATGATAATGGGGGCCGTAACTGTATTTCTTTACATTATCAGAAAAGCCGAAGTGGCTCAGACGAGGCAGAGCTTCAAGGGGCATCTCAAATTGCTTTCGGGGCATTATGCCAGCCTCTCAAAAGCCGCATCACAGCTGATCTTCACATACTGGCCATTGTAGCTGTTGAGAATCAGGAAACCCGGCTCCGCCTCAACAGACCGGATGCCTTTGTCGAACAGATCTCCCTCATAGTCCTGAAAAAGAGTACCGTAGAACAGAGTTTTCTCTTCTCCCCCCTTCAGGTTCAGATGGGTGGGATTACCCATTAACTCCGGATTCTTTACAGAATCATTCAATCCGCTGCCATAGTATCCTGTTATATTCTCCGCTCCCAGACAAAAGGTCTGATCCGTATAACCGTCACAGGCGGCCCAGGGTGTATAGGGGCGGCCCCCGTAGTTCATCCACAGATCATAGAAATACAGCGGGATATCTTCAGCACCCAGGGAAGCGGGGCCTTTGAAAAAGGAAAGATATATCAGTTTCAGTCTGGGATTAACTACAGAGCTCCAGCCCAGGTGGCAATTCCGGGGAACAGCTCCGCTGATAAAGTCGGTGTTGCCTGTCACTCCGGGTACAATCCGCAGGTTGGCGGTGCCCCCGTCCCGCAGAGGAACCCTTTCCAGACTGTCGGTGAAGGTTCCGAATGCCAGAGAACCAGTGCTGTCAAATTCACTGCCTTCGGGGGGCACTGCATACTGCTCTGAATTATTATCAATCAGACATCCGCTTTCCAGAAAAGGGGCGCCTACCGTATTATGCCAGCCACAGTTATAGGCTTCTGTTTCCCCGGAGTTGTTTCTGACCGTCAGCTTTGTAAAATGGACATTCTGCCCCTGAATCAGCAGGTCCTTTTTGGAATAACTGAAGGGATGATCCCCTGTTTCCAGAGCGCTTTCCAGAGAGACCGTGTCCTCTGTGGAAACCGGGCTATTCTGAGTCCACCTACAAAAAGCCGTATACCCGTGGGGAGGGAGGGAATAGGAATGATAGCTCTGATCAGGACCGAAATTAGGAAAACAGGGGAAATTCCCGGCAATATCATACAAGAGGGGCACTTTCCAGAAGGGGGAGTGCGTTTCCTGCTGCCAGTGTGCACCGCTGTTTGACCGGAACCAGGGCTGCCAGTGGGCATTGATCCATCCACCCCGGAACCGTGTACTGAGTTCGGGAACCATTCCCTTGTCTGCATCGATCACAACCCGCAGCCTTTCATGGCTCAACAGTACGGCTTCCCGGTTTCCAGCTTCTCTTATTCTTTCCCCTTTCATTCTCTCCCCCTGTTAAAAAACCGGATCTGACAAAGCAGTCCGGTTCTATCAAAACATTGCAATTTTACATAAGGATCACCAGATTTCAGGCTGCCGCCTTGGCATCTGCAATACTGTTGATTTTTTTATTCTCATGAATAACATTCAGCAGAACGGCTCCCAGAATCAGAAATCCCTTAACAACATACTGCCAGTATTCATTGATATTCATCAGGGTCATTCCATTGACCACCACACCCAGGAATATAATACCGATAAAGGTTCCCTTTACCGATCCGCTTCCGCCGTTCATGCTGGTACCCCCGATAACGACGGAGGAGATAACATCCAGTTCCCAGCCTTTGGCAGTGGACGCCGTACCCGACATGATCTGTGAAGAGACCATAACTCCTGCAACGGCCATAAGCAAAGATGTGATTCCCATGATGATCATCTTGATGCGGGCGACTTTAATACCGCTGAGTCTGGCTGCTTCCATATTACCGCCGACGGCATATACTGAGCGTCCGAAGGTGGTGGAGGTCATAATAAAGTTTACAATCAGGAAAACCAGAACCAGCATAATCGCCGGAACAGGAATACCCAGAACATAACCGCCCCCGAGGAAGTTATACCACATGGGAAAGGGAACAATGGGAAAGCCGCCTGTAATCAGGTTTGCGAAACCCGACAGGGCTGTCATTAAAGCCAGGGTAATAATGAAAGTGGGCACACCGAATTTATTCCTGACGGATGCCGAAAAGACACCCAGTGAATAACCGACAATCAGAGCCAGAGCGATACCGCACAAAACCGCCAGAGGAGCACCCATACCCAGGGCAGTTAAAGTCTTGACGACCCAGGCTGTCAGGCAGCCGGCAAAAGCTACTGCTGATCCCACGCTCAGGTCAATTTCTCCGGCAATCATGACCATGGTCATTCCGAAGGCGATAATGCCCTGCATTGAAGAGTTCCTGAGAACATTCAAAAAGTTATTAATTGTGAAAAAGCCTGGTGCTGCAAATGAAAGAAAAATACAGAGTATAACCAGTATGGAAAGTAGCATCTGTTTTTTCAGAGGATTATTTTCTTTTATCCATGTATACATTATCTATGCCTCCATGCACATAGCATATAATTGCTCAATACTAAGATCTTCCGGACGTACTTCATCTACAATACGACCATGTTTCATAATCAGGATGCGGTGGCAGATTTCCAGGAGTTCTTCCAGTTCTGATGAAACCACCAGAGAAGAGATTCCTTCCCGGCTTAAATCCCACATAATCTGAAAAATCTGCTGTTTCGCCTGCACATCAATTCCCCGGGAGGGCTCGTCATAAATCATTAAAGTCGGATTGGTGTTCAACCAGTTTCCAACAACAATTTTCTGCTGATTTCCTCCGCTGAGAGAGGACACAGGCATATCGCCGCGGGGTACTTTTGCCTGAAGTTTTTTAATGGGATTATCAATAAAGGGCTCTTCCATTTTTTTTGTGACATAACCCCAGTTGTTTCCAATTCTATCCAATGAGGCAAGGCAGAGGTTTTCGTTTGTACTCAGAACCTGAACCAGACCTTCTTCTTTTCGGTTTTCAGGAGTCAAACCCATTCCCAGAGATTTCATAAGAACAGGATTCGGTTTTGATATCTCTTCTCCGTGAAACGTTATTGATCCTTCCTTCAGCTCATCTGCACCGAAAATTGACCGCAGAAGCTCTGTTCTTCCGGAGCCCAGCATTCCGGCGATACCGAGGATTTCCCCTTTCTTAACATCGAAGCTGATATCTGAAAAATGCCGGTTATCCGAAAGGTTTTTCACCTCCAGAACGGTTTCATCACTGATTTCAAGATCATGGGGTCTCTGTTTTTTCTCTACTTCACCGAACATCATGTTCACAATAATTTCCGGTGTAGAATCGACCATATCGATTTTTCCGATAAAATGGCCATCTCTGATTACAGTGACAGTGTCTGCAATCTCATTCAATTCCTGCAGCCTGTGAGAGATATAAAGGATGGCAACACCCTTCTCTTTCAGCTTCTTGATGACAGTAAATAAACTGTTCACTTCATGGGCCGCCAGAGCCGATGTCGGTTCATCCAGCATGAGAACCTGGGGCCCGTAACTCATGGCCTTGGCTATCTCAATAACCTGCTGCTGGCCGACACTCAGGTATTTGACTTTCTGATCGACTGGAATATCGACTTCCATTTCATCAAGTACATGCTGTGCTTTGGCATAGGACTTTTTCCAGTCGATTTTATTAACCAACCCTTCCCGAAGCTCCAGTCTTCCCAGGAGGATATTCTCTGCAACTGTTAAATCGGGAATCAGACTCAATTCCTGATAAACCGTGGCAATACCCTTTTCAAAAGCATCCAACGGAGTAGTCATCTCCATTTCAAGACCGTCAACCCGGAGGGTTCCGCTGGTCGGTTGAATAGCACCGGATATGATTTTTATCAATGTGCTTTTCCCCGATCCGTTTTTACCAATTATGGCATGAACTTTACCGCCGTCAAATCCGACGGTAAAGTTATCCAGCGCAACCGTACCGGGGTAGACTTTTCTCAAACCTTCAGTCTGAAGTTTTAATGTATTCATTCGTCTTCCCCAGTAACTCTCAATTATTTTGTAATAGCCTTAAGATCTGTCAGAAACTGATCAACGCCGGCAGGATCTCTTCTGTCCAATACCAGACCGGGAACAATGACAGTGGGTTCTACAGGCTCGCCCTTGATGGCTTTTACAGCAAACTCAATGCTCTGGTATCCGATTTCAAAGGGCTGCTGGCCTGTTGTGGCCTGAAGAATATCGGTACTGTCTTTCAGGAAACCGGCCAGCTGTTCACTGGCATCAATGCCGAATACAACAATATCTTTATTGGCATTGTTCACCGCCATTACAGAACCGACAGTTCCGCCATCATTGGCAGCATAGAGAATATCCAGATCAGGATTGGCAGTGATGATATCACCGGCTTTGGCAAGAGCATCTTCTGCCAGCCAGGCATCCTGCTGGGAAACAATTTTGACTCCGGGGATGTCAGTGATTTCATTCAAAAATCCATTGACTCTCATGTCGGAAATTTCAGGAAGAAGAGATTTGAACGCAAGAGTGGCAACCTGAATTTCTCCGTCAAGATTCTTTTCAATATACTCTCTGGCGGCTTTACCGGAACCGGAGCCCAGTTCGCTCTGAGAGCTGTTTACATAGGAAACAGGAAAATCAGCACTCAGGGGTGAATTGTAGGTGACAATTTTGATCCCTTTGTCATGAGCTCTCTGAAGAGCTGCAACAGAGGCGGTTTCGCTTAAGGGAGAAATAACAATGGCATCCACCTTTCTGGCTATATAGGTATTTACCAGTTCCATTTCCTTGTCCTGCTTATTATTGCTGTTGGCAAGAAGCAGCTCTACACCCAGGTCTTCAGCAGCGGCCTGCATACCTTTCTGAATGGTATTGAAAAACTGGTCATCCTGAAACACAATTCCTGAAATTACAATTTTCTCATCTCCAGCCTCTTTCTGACCCTCTGCAAATACAGACGTACAGAGTAAAAAAGCCGTAAAGAACATCAATAATGATTTTTTCATAGAAAAATCTCCTTTGTTTTGGTTTTCCTTTACAGGAATGCTTCTACTATTACAAACTCCATGCCAATTAGAGACGACAGACAACAAAACTACCCATTTGCTTCTCAGCTAAGGATTTAAAACAAACAAAAAAGAATAATACAATTTTTTATTGACAAGATTAATCAGATCACCCATGTCCCAGTGGGACATGAATGTCTCACTTTTCCGGGACATCCATGACCCGGTTCAAGGAGAATCTTCGAAGGATTGCAATTTACGGCCAATTGTCTTTCTTGTGATACCAAGCTCCTCCGCCGTTCGGGATTTATTATTATTGTTACGTGAGAGAGTTTCCATAATCAGCTTTTTCTCATAATACTGAACAACAGGTGCTATACGCTCTGATAAACTGCCTGTTTCCAGAATGGGAGGAATGGATTCTGAAGGGTTCCCGGGGGAGTCTATATTTCTGATTTTCCTGTTTCCCAGAAGATTGGATATTATTTCTAAATCAATATCATTTCCATCAGTCAGAATGACTGCCTGATTGATAACATTTCTCAGTTCACGGATATTTCCGGGCCATATATGCATTTTCAGGATTTCCAGAACCGGGGGGGAGAGTTTATTGATCCTTTTTCCATACTGCCTGTTGAAATTCAGAATGAAGTTGTCAGCCAGACCCTGAATATCCTCCACCCTCTCCCGTAAGGGGGGAAGGTGGAAATTAATAACCTTCAGACGGTATAAAAGGTCTTCCCGGAACAGCCCCTCCCGGATCAATTGCTCAAGATCTTTATTTGTTGCGGCAATCACATGAACATCTACATTCACCGATTCATTCCCGCCAAGAGGTTCAAAACTTCTTTCTTCCAGAACCCTTAAGAACTTGGCCTGAATATCCATATTCATATCACCAATTTCATCCAGAAAGAATGTACCGTTGTGAGCCAGTTCCAGCTTGCCGGTTTTGTTCTCCACCGCCCCTGTAAAAGCCCCTTTCCGGTGACCGAACAGCTCGCTTAATAAAAGAGAATCGGATAATGCCGCGCTGTTGAGACCCACAAAAAGGTTCTCTTTCCGCAGGCCTGTATAATGAATATACCGGGCCAGAACTTCCTTTCCAGTACCACTCTCTCCCGTAATCAGAATATTGGGGGCAAGATTTTTGACTTTATCCGCCATCTGAACAATGTCTTTCATACTCTGACTGGATGCCACAATCCGCTGAAAGGGATTTATATTTTTAAGTTCATTCCGCAACAACCGGTTTTCTTTTCTCAGATTGAATATCTCAATGTTCTTACGGATTGAATCAAGAATACGGTCATTTTCCAGGGGCTTTTCCAGGTAATCGTTTGCCCCCTTCCGGATCGCTTCAACTGCCGTCTCGAGCTGTGCATAGCCGGTCACCATGAGTATGATAACATCCGGATTCCTCTCCCTGAGCAGATCAATTAAATCCAGACCCCTTTCTTCATTCTCCAGCCTTATGTCAAGAACAGCGATATGAATGGGATAGGCATTTACATAAGCCAGGGCATCCTTTCTGTCTCTGCCGTCAAAAACCTGATATCCCTGTTTGGTCAGGTAAGTTTTCAAACCGAAGCGTAAACCGTCTTCATCATCTATTAAAAGAATATTTTCATAATGTTCCATTGGATGTGCCCTCTTTCACAGGAAATAATAATGTAAAAACAGATCCTTCTTCATTTTGTGAATCAAATTCAATCCGTCCGCCATGTTTGTTAACCAGCCCGTAAACAATGGAAAGCCCCAGTCCTGTCCCTTTCCCAACCGGCTTGGTTGTGAAGAAAGGATCAAATATTTTATTTCTGATATCCGGGGAAATGCCCGGTCCATTATCCATGACCTTCAGTTCAAAATACGTTCCGGAATGTTCCATACAGGAAGTAATCTTTACATATCCTCCCCCCTGAATAGCCTGAACAGAATTGTTTAAAAGATTAATCAGAATCTGCAGGATTTCATCTCCCGGAATACTGAGATTGGCAGGAATCTCTCCCAGAGCATTCACAAACTCAACGTTTTTATACTCTTTAAGAAGATACTTCATATAATGATCCAGCTGAGGAACCCAGGCATCATATAAGCTGCTGCTCTCTTTTCCCGATGACGTCCTGCTGTCAGATCCTGTAAACGTAAAGAGGCTTCTCACTATATTGGCAATTCTTCTGATCTCTTTTTTAATCCACTGTATGGAGGTCTGTCCCTCCTCGTCCTCTACCAGAAAGGAAAGGTTTTCCACATTGGACAGGATCGACGCCAGAGGATTATTGATTTCGTGGGCCACACCGGCAGTCAGAATGGATAGTGAATTGAGCTTTTCCAGCTGTATCAGATGACTTTCCATATTGTCTTTGTCTGTAATATCGTTGACCATCATAACCGTAGAGTTCTGAGTGGATCTGTCATAACCGGTGTCATTGAGAGGATACAGCCTAACATCATACAGCTTTCCCTCTTTGACTCTGCACAGCGTGGAGAAGCTGTCCCGGGATCTGTTTTTGACCTTTTCCAGATGGGTGGCCAGCTCCTCATTCCAGAATGGAACATCCTCAATCCGGGGATTACCCGAAGGATCAATTTCGGGACAGAATCCCAGAAATGCCCGGTTCATAAGATTCAGATGCTCAGTTTTATCAATAATGGCAATCCCTTCCCGGATGGACTCAACAACCTGCTCGTTATATGTCTTGAGAAAGGTGATTTCCTGAATAAGAGCAATCTGCTGGGAAGAGTTGTATTTCATCCTTTCCACCATGGCATTAAAATCCCTGTACAGATTAGAAATTTCTGTTGCTGTTTTTACAGGGTTAACCGTTGGGAAGTACCCTTTGGTCAGAGAATCCATGGCCCGCCCCAGTTCCTGTACAGGCCTGGAAATAGATCTGGAAATAAACAGACTTATGATCATAGCCAGTATGACGCAGAGAATACTGATCATCAGAAACTGATTCTGTATGGTGGAAAATCTCTGTTTGATCGACAGATTGGGGGAAAAAACGGCAATACTGACTTCCGTATTCCTGTCGCTGAGAGTATCCAGTTCTGACAATAGAATGTTATAGCTTTTATCATAGAACTCTATATCAAAAAAGGTGGCCGGCCCCTCCTCTCTGTTCCGGGCATGAAACTGTTCAATTTCCTCAAAATAGTACCGGGGATCAAATGTTCCGGAAAAAGGAACAGATCCGGAGTAAAGAATAACTCCCGATAATGTGTTATAGCAGAGATCCTTTGCAAAGCCGTTATCAATCTCTTTGATCAGATTCACTACAAAAGGGTTCTCACCGCTTTCAGCTATATCCACCTGCAAAGCACCAACCAGAAACAGTCCGTCAGCACGCCGTTCCAGGGACAGGGCCGGATGCCATCGCCCCTTCTTCAGAGGAATCTCCTTATAGGGGATGTCCGAATAGGGATGCTTTAAATTGATCCCGTAGACACCGGAAGTCCCCCCTTCTCTGGACAGCTCTTCTCCTGTCAGCTCTTCTCTGGACAGAATAATATAATCCAGATTTTCTGAATTCACCAGTTCCAGAATACGGGGAAGGGTCGGTTCTGATGCTGGTTCAAAGAATGTATTATCCAAATGAACCAGATCTGCCCAGACCTGATTCTTTAGCTGGCTGTAATGCCTTTCTATGGTTTTGAAGTCTTCATTCAGTAGACGCCGGCCCTCTCTCTGTGAAAAATTCACAAGAGAGATTGTAAGAAAATTATAAGCAAGAACCGCCTGAAGAAAAATAAGACCGATAAGGAAGAGGTTTGTTCTTTTTATAAGCCTCATTGTTTCTCCCTGATTTTCCCCGGTGAAATACCATCATTATGCTTTTTAAACAGCTGGATAAAATAGGAGATATTATCAAACCCGCAGGCATAGCAGCTATCTGAAACGCTCTCCCCGGAATAAATTTTCTCCTTTGCCCTCTCCAGACGCATCAGGGTCAAATACGTGAAATATCCAGTGCCGGTGGCTTTCTTGAAAAAGCGGCTGAAATAGGATCTCGACAGCCCTACATAGGATGAAATCATATCCAGAGAGATCTTGTTCATGTAGTTTTTCTCTGTATAATCGATGACTTTTTTTAATACAGGAGATGGCTTTTGTGAGTAGACATCCCCTTCGGACCGCTGAAGAACGGTTCCCAGTATTTCAAGAATGATTCTGATCTGGGTAAAAACATCCTGTTCATCAACGTCTTTCATGGAATCCACCAAGGGTACAATTGAGAGGTAGGCGGGATCCCGGTAATTAATTTTTCTAAGTTCACTCAGATCCTTTCCGCAAAAACGTTCCAGGTTCAGATACTGTCTGAGTTTTGAAATGGAAATATGAAGTACATCAAAGGTTCCCTCCCCTGGGGAAAAATCAAAGGAATGCAGTACTCCGGGAGGAGTCACAAGAACGGATATATCCTCCAGATTGATATGCTCCCCCTCTATCCAGAGGCTGCCGGAGACACCCCGGTTCACATTCACTTCTATTGTATTGTGATAATGCAGATGAGCTCTGTGATTATGGGCAAACTGTCTTTCCCGGACACTGACCAGATGGTTGGCTGTTATCTCGATTTCCCCTTCTTCCAGGGATTTAAAGACAAGCTGATCCGAAGGATGGTATCTATCTTCATATTTCATAAGACCCTCATTATCAGCCCAAATTGTCAATAAAGCAACATTTATAAGCAATAAATCTGAAGCAAACACCTGACAAGGATAATAATATGACATTATTCATAGTCCGACCCGGAGTATCCGACCCGACACCGATCCGAAATATCCGGACTGAATCAGGAGGTAAAACATGAAAGACCTGAACCCTTTGCTCACGCATCTGGAAGAAGCAGATGACAAGATCAGCGAATATAGGTTCGTAAGCGCATTTGACGGTTTTATCGATCAGATCATTAAAGTTGTTGATGAGAGAACAGATCTGGATCACTACAGGCCCGTTCCGACCATGATGCACCTTGGAGAACTTTTTCAAGCTGCCTCCAACCGGAGCAGTCTGAGAGAAATCGTAATCGAAAGAGAAGAAATTGGAGGCTGTGCTGTCAACCTTGCCGACGGACTGACAGGTCTGGGAGCCAGGGTGGATTTCTTTGGAACCACAGGCATGCCTCTCAATAAGGCCTTCTCGGATTTCTCAAAACAGTGCCATTCTTTTACCACTCTATCCTGCGACCCCGGCCTCACTATGGCACTGGAGTTTGATGATGGAAAGTATATGCTTTCATCCGTAAGCCAGCTTGCCGCTCTGAACCGGAAACTGCTTGAAAAAGAGTTTGCAGACGGTAAATTCCTCACATCCTGTGAGTCTGCAGGACTGATTGCCCTGACAAACTGGTCCCTCTACCCCTATATGACTGAATGCTGGGAGTATCTGCAGGATGAGCTGTTCAGAAGGCTCACGCACAGACCCGTCATCTACATTGATCTGGTGGACCCGAGAAGCAGAAGCCGGGAAGACATCAGACAAATGCTTTCAGTGCTCTCAGGTTTCCAGAAATACGGAAATACCATTTTCGGCGGGAACCTCAACGAAGGAAATATTCTGGCGGACCTGTTCGGTCTGGAACCGGTCAGTGAAGAAGGAGAGGATGTAGCCCGTCTGGCATCCCGGATCAGGGAGACCCTGGGAATAACAGCTGTCGCCCTGCACTGCGTTAAAGGATCCTCATTCGCCGATGCCCAAGGGGAATACTGGGCAGACGGTCCCTACTGTAAAAACCCTGTTAAAAGCACTGGTGCCGGCGACCGGTACAATGCCGGATTCTGTCTGGCCTCACTGTTAAACCTTGAAGCAGAAGAGAGGCTTCAGTTTGCCAATGCGGTCAGCGGATTCTTTGTAAGAAACGGCCGCAGCGGATCATTCAAAGAAGTAATAAACCTGATCAAACAATGGAACAGAGGAGAATTATGAAACGTTCAGAAATAAATACAATCATCAGAGAATCAGTGGAGTTTTTTAATCATATGAAATTTGAACTCCCCCCCTTCGCCCATTTCACCGAAGAAGACTGGGTAAAGGGCAAAGACAAGTATAAAGAGATCCTGGAACTGCAGCTGGGATGGGACATCACAGACTTCGGTCACAATGATTTTTCCAGGGAAGGACTGCTCCTGTTCACACTGCGCAACGGCAGACTGGGGGATGAGAACTATCAGAAACCCTACGCTGAAAAGATCATGATCGTCCAGGAAGAACAGTATACGCCTATGCATTACCACTGGTCCAAGATGGAAGATATCATCAACAGAGGAGGGGGTAACCTTCTTATTACTTTTTATCAGGCAGATGAGAATGATCAGTTCAGCAAAGAGGATATGACAATCAGCTTTGACGGTATCTGCAAAACGGTCAGAGCGGGAGAAACCGTCAGGCTGCTGCCGGGTGAAAGTGTCACAATCCCTCAAAAAGTGTTTCATACCTTCTGTGGAGAAGAGGCAAAGGGCCCCGTCCTTACAGGCGAAGTCTCTATGGTAAATGACGACAGCCATGACAACAATTTCTTCAACCCTGTGGGCAGATTTCCCGAGATCGAAGAAGATGAAAAACCCTTCCGTTTGATAGGTTCCGATTATGTCCGGTTCCTCTGATAAAACACTTGTCCAGTTTGGAGCCGGAAACATTGGCAGATCCTTTATAGGCCAGGTGTTCTCAAGAAACGGCTGGAAGGTCGTCTTTGTGGATGTTAATCAGTCATTGATTGATGAACTGAACCGCAGGGGGGAATACAGGGTTCATATTAAAAGGAATGATGAAGAGGATCAGATCCTCAGGATTCAGAATATCAGAGCTGTGTCCGGACTCCAGGAAAGAGCGGTGATTGAGGAACTCCTCAAAGCGGATATGGTCAGCACGTCTGTGGGTTCCGGTATTCTGCCCCGGATTCTGCCGGTTATTTCAAAGGCCCTAATTTTACGTTCCGCACCTGTCAATCTGATCCTGGCGGAGAACATAAGAAACGGGGCGGATCTGGTCCGCAGGGAAATGAAGTCGCTCCTGCCCGAAGATTACCCTTTAGAAAGCAGGCTTGGCCTTGTTGAAACCAGCATTGGGAAAATGGTCCCTATTATGACAAAAGAAGATCTGGCAAAAGATCCTCTGGCGGTGTATGCAGAAGAATACAACAACCTGATCGTAGATAAACACGGCTTTATCGGTGAGATTCCGGATTTCCGGGAACTCAAGGCTGTGGACGACATCAAGGCCTATGTTGACCGGAAACTGTTTATCCACAATCTGGGCCATGCGGCCAGCGCCTATCTGGGTTTCCGGAAAAATCCGGAGTTCCGCTATATATGGGAAGTTCTGGAATCGGATGAGATATTCAGGGAAGTGAAAGCTGTTATGACAGAAGCGGCGAATGCCCTGTATGCCGAATATCCCCGGACCTTTGCCAGACCCGTTCTGGAAGAACACATTGATGACCTTCTGTACCGGTTTAAAAACAAATCTCTGGGAGACACAGTTTTCCGGGTCGGGAGAGATTTATACCGGAAGCTCAGCCCCTCCGACAGAATTCTAGGAGCTCTGAGACTGGCAGAAAAACACGGCCTTCCCTGTAGAGGGATTCTGGATGTGGCCAGAGCAGCCTGCTGCTTCCAGGGGGTGGATGATCAGGGGAACCTGTTTGAACAGGACCGGCAGTTCTGCAATGAGTTCGCAGAACAGTCACCAGATCAGATTCTGGCAAAGCTTACAGGCTGACCTTTACCCGCTCCTCATACTCTTCAGGAACCTTCACTCCCTCTTTGGCAAACCAGAGAGGGGCATCGATTCCCGAAACAAGCAGAATATTTCCCCAGGGCTCGAATGAGCCTGTGCGGATTACATACTTCGCTCTGGAGACCATATCCTCCAGAAATTCGCTGTGGGGAGCGAGGGTTATGGGACATCTTTTAATAATGGAATTTACTTTTGAATACAGGAGAGGGTTATTCTCTTTCTGCTCAGAGGCGACCACAACCTTTTCGTAAATAAATTCCTCCAGAAAAGCCTTCAGAACTTGTGTAATTTCCGGGTAATCCGGAACTATCGCCAGGTCGATTTTTTCAGCACCCTCAGGAACGGGCATCCCCGCATCACTGATCACAACGATATCTCCATGGGTCAGATTGCCAAGAGCCCTAAGCAGTCCCGAATTCAATAATCCCTGTTTTTTCATGCCTTACTCCTCTCTTTTCCGGGTATGGACAGCTGCATTATTTCATCCTGACTGGCAGAATCACCCGGCAGGCTGCCGTTGATCCTTCCTTCAGACATGACCAGGATTTCATCAGACATGGTGATGATTTCCGGCAGTTCCGAGGAAATAAGGAGGATACCTATTCCTTCTCTGGTCAGATCTTCCATCAGCTGATATATCTCAGCCTTGGCTCCTACATCTATTCCATGCGTCGGTTCATCGAGAATGAGGATTCTGGGGGAACTGAGGAGCCATCTTGCCAGAATGGCTTTCTGCTGATTCCCGCCGCTCAGAAATTTTATTTTCTGTTCGGGCCCCGGGGTCTTTATTCTCAGTTTCCGGATATATTCTTCGACATCCTCCGACTCCCGGGCTCTGTCAATCAGAAACTGTCCCGGTTCTTTCTGAAGAACAGTCATGGAGATATTCTCCCGAACCGACATTTCCCGGAATATGCCCTGGGTTTTCCGGCCTTCAGGGATAAGCCCGAGACCCAGTCCTACCGAATCTTTCACGTTTTTAATCTGCGCCGGGTCACCCTGAATGAGAATCTCTCCATCAGGCAGATTATCGGCACCGAATATTGACTGAACCAGCTCCGACCGTCCGGCTCCCACCAGACCTGTCAGTCCCAGAATCATACCTGAATACAGCTTAAAATTCACATTTTCAAACAATCCGGGAACCGATAAATCTTTAACTTCCAGCAAAGGGTTGCCAGAGAATTCTTTTTTCTTTTCTCTGTGAAACTGCTTGTCCAGAGACCGTCCCACCATAAGGGATACAATCTCTTTTTCATTGGTTATCCCTGTATCCAGAGTATCGATATACCGACCGTCACGGAGAACCGTTATCTTATCAGAGATGGAAAAGATCTCATCCATTCTGTGAGAAATAAATAATACGGAGACCCCTTTGGCCTTCAGCCCCTCAATAATCTTAAACAGATAAAGAGATTCCTTCCTGGTTAGAGAACTGGTAGGTTCATCCATGATAATGATGTCTGAATTCAAAGAGACAGCTTTAGCAATTTCGACTAACTGCTGCTGAGAGACACTCAAATCAGAAATAAGGGTTTTGGGGTCCAGTGTCCCCATACCCAACTCTTCCAGAAAAACAGAACTATCCCTGATCATGGCAGCGATATCCGTCAGACCGAAACGATTTTTCAAGAGGCGTCCCACAAAAATATTTTCATAAATACTCAATGAGGGAGACAGGGACAGTTCCTGATGAATCATTGCAATACCCGCATCCTGGGCATCTCGGGGTTCAGGAAATCTTACAGATGCTCCTTTATACAGAATTTCCCCTTCATTAGGTTGATAGGTGCCTGACAGGATGTTCATCAAGGTGGATTTTCCGGCGCCGTTTTCGCCGACCAGAGCATGAACCTCCCCTTTGCCGACCTTTAGTTGTACTTTATCCAGGGCCAGAACTCCGGGGAACTCTTTTTTTATCCCCTTCAACTCTATAACAGTCTCACTCATATATTCTCCGATCAGGCCGGGCACCCCTTTCTGCTGAAACGAATGCCCGGCTATTTTTTACTTCAGTTAGAATTATTCCGGATAGATCTCGTTTACATTGGCAGGTGTCAGCATAGTGGGATTCACAGCAATGTTCTCCTCCGGCTTGTCTCCGGCCACCAGATAATTGAACAGGTACACAGGTGTGTCGAAACCGACTCCAAAGGGGTCCTGGTCGATGGCACCGATCACTTCACCGGAACGGACATATGAAATGTTTTCAGGAATATGATCATAGCAGACCACACCGACTTTTCCGGTCAATCCCAGATCCTGTACGGCCTTGGCAGCTCCGAAAGGACCGCCTGCTGTTACATAAATAACCTTGATATCAGGATTAGAGGTAATCATGTCCTGAGTCAGGTTATATGCATCTTCAGCCTTATCTCTGTTTTCATACTGCCCTACGATCTCTATTCCATCGACACCTTTTAGATAATCCAGAGCTCCATTCATTCTCTGCTCATGCTGTGTAGCACCAAAGTACCCTGTAATAACACCGACTTTACCGTTTCCGCCTGTATACTCTTCAATCAGCTGGCCGCACTGCTGACCGGCACTGTAGGCATCCTGCCCGATAAAGAAAAGCTGTTTACTTGGCTTGGAACCTGCTGCGATGAAAGAACCGACGGGTATGCCGAGATCTGTGGCTTTATCGATAACGATTTCTGTTCCGTCAAAGATGGGAACAACGGCAATAGCATCATACTCTTTGGCAATTGCCACTTCCATAGACGATATAACCCGGTCGGCAGTGAGATCATCGCCCATAACAATGTAGTCGACAGTGGCATTGTAGTTTTTAAGGTACTTGCCTGCCGCCTTGGCTCCATCCCGAATGGGAAACCAGAAAGGATTGTTCTGAAAGGAAAGGAAAGCAATCCTGATTTCCTCATCCGCTGCCTTGACCGCTTCCACATGTCCGCCGTCAGGTACGACTGCCTGAGAGGCAGATCCCGCACCACTGTCCTGAGTACCATTAGCGAACGCTGCAGTACACACGATAACCATGGTCAATACGATGGCTAAACTTCTTTTAAACATAATTTCCTCCATTTAATATCTCGTTTATTACCGAGAAGATTGCATAGTTTTAAAACTGTCTATTGCGACAGCACCAATGATTACCACCCCGATGGTGACAATCTGCAGATAAGCAGAAATACCCAGCAGTACAAAAGCATTCCGCAGAACCCCCATTAAGGCGGCGCCAATCAGGACACCCTGAATAGTTCCCTCCCCTCCGGAAAGGCTTGTGCCCCCCAGAATAACGGCAGCGATGACATCCATTTCATAACCTTTCCCCGAATTGGGATCTGCCGAGTTCAATGTTCCCCCGATGATGATTCCCGCCAGTGCACAAAGGGCTCCTGTGATGGCATAAACCATGATCTTTACACGGTGTACTCTGACTCCTGACAGTTCTGCAGCCCGGTCATTGTTTCCCACGGCGTACACATTCCGCCCGGGAAGAGTCCGGGAGGCAAAAAGTATTCCCAGTACAGCAATTAGTGCCATTATGATGACAGAGAAGGGAATAGGTCCCAAATAGCCACCGCCCAGGAAATTGATGGAACTGTCTATATGGATGGGCATCCCCCCGGTAATCAGAAGAGATAATCCTCTGGCAATGTTCATCATCCCGATGGTAACGATAAAGGGAGTGATATTTACTTTAGTTACCAGCAGTCCGTTTATTGATCCCATAAGGATTCCGCAGAATATGACAATCAGAAAAACCAGTACAGGCGGCAGATGCCAGGTGGAAAAAACAGCCGTCAGAACTCCCATAAGCCCGAGCATAGATCCGACAGAAAGATCAATCCCGCCCGTTATAATGATCAGTGCCTGCCCCACAGCCATTATGGCGATGGCGGAAATTTGTCTCAGCACACTGAAAATATTCCTCTGCTTTAGAAAATAGGGGCTCATCAGGGACAGGGCGACACACAGTACAATCAGAGCAATCAGTACAGAGGCTTCCCTTCTGGCCAGCAGTTTTTTCAGAATACCAGGATTTTTTTGATCCATTAGAAACCTCTCTCTTTATTAAATTCACCGACGGCATCGAACATAGCCGCCATATTTTCTATTGGCGTCATTGCCTGAATATTATGTATTGAATTGAAGATATACCCACCGCCATCCGAAAGAATCCGGCACCGTTCCAGAACCTCATGCCGCACCTCTTCGGGTGTCCCGAAAGGGAGGGTCCTCTGAGTATCCACTCCACCGCCCCAGAAAGCGATTCTTTTTCCGTAGTTTTCCTTTATCAGCTCCGGATCCATACCGGCAGCAGAAAACTGCAGAGGATTGATAATATCAAAGCCCGATTCAATCATCCCTTCCATAAAAGGCTCGATGCCGCCGCAGGAATGTTTAAATGTTTTCCATTTGGTATTTTTGTGAATCCAGCCGTTTACCTTTTTGTAATAAGGCATGTAAAGCTCTCGAAAGGATTCGGGAGAGCTCAGTGGACCGTTCTGGGACCCAAAATCATTCCCGCAGATATAGGCAGCACCTATTGCATCTCCAACAACAGAATAGATTTTTTCCAGATTATCTATGGCGAGATCCGTTTGCCGGTCAAACACTTCATGCAGATAGTCCTGCCGGATGGAAGTGGAGATATACCATTCTGTAACATCTCTGATTCCTTTGGGGTCCTTCAGCGCAGGAGCCGGTACACAGGCAATATCTCCGATAGCAGTTCCTCCGAAATTGGCAACAATAAAGCGGGAGGAACCGGACAGCCTCTCCACCTGTTCCGCATAATAGGACAGAACATCATCACCGACAGGTCCGAACTCTTCCAGATTGTCTTCGGGATTCAGATTATCATCATCAATAGGATGCTGACGGGAGAGGGAATCAAAAAAGTACCCGCCCTCGGGCATGACAGCACTGGGAGAAGCTGACATATCTCCTTCGGGATACATGAGGATTTCTCCTGAACCGGATGTGGTCACATTAAAATCACCTGCCACCAGAACAACCTGTCCCCAGGGAGTTTTCCATTCTTTCCAGTTTTCATTTTTAAATCCATAAAAGGTATAGGGGCTCCAGATTATTTCGCTGTCCACCCCTAGAACCTCTTTCAGATCATCATCAATAAGACCCAGCATCTGATAGGGTTCGTGTATGGTGACCGGCTTTTTCTCCAGTCCATAGTAATCTCTCATCTTCTCCACAATGGAGCAATGGATTCCTGTTGTAGGAAATCCTCCGAAATCTATGGGAACAGGACCTTCTTTATATTCGAGGGCCCTGATGACCTTCTCTTTTCCGTCCATCAACTTCTCCTGCTTTCGCACCGGATGAATCGATCCTTGGATCGTTTATTGGTACGTTCCAATTTATGTATAAATAATTAATACACTCACTTTTGGTTCGTGTCAAGAGTTATATACAATTTCATGATTGACTGTTAGAATGACGAAATCAAAAAGTGCGGATTGAATAAATGGCAACGATTAAAGATGTAGCGAAACTGGCAGGCGTTTCTCATGGTACCGTTTCAAATGTTCTCAGCGGGAAAGCCCATGTGAGCAGAGAAAAAGTAGAACGGATACAGGACGCTGTCAAAACACTGGGATACGTGCCCACTGCAGCAGCCCGCAATCTAAAAAGTAAAAAATCAATGGTGGTGGCCGTCCTTCTCCCTTTTATCACAGATCAGCATTATGCCTTGATATATAACGGCTTAGAACGGAAGCTTACTGATGCCGGGTATTTCGTCAGCCTATACATTACTCAGGAAAATCCCCGTAAAGAAAACGAAATAATTCATATGGTCATACAGCAGAGAGTGGACGCGATACTCGCCTGTCCCAGCGATCCGGAACAGACCTTGAAAACCATTCGGGAACTCAATGAAAACATCCCGGTCTGCTTTATAGAAAGAGATCTGCCCCCCGGTTCTGACAACAAATCCCTTAACTACAATTTCATCGGTTTCCATCATAAAGAGACAATAATCGAAATCATCCAGAAATTTACAGCAAAAGGCAAAAGCAGTTTTGCCCTGATTTGCGGACCAGGTGAGTTCACATCCGAAAGAGACTGTATGGATGGTTACAGAACAGCCCTGCACATCTCAGAAGATGAAACAGTTCCATCCATAATCATCACCGATAACAACAAAGAAAGCGGTTTCAGAGGAGCCATCGAGCTTTTCCAGTCCTCATTTATTCCCGAAGTGGTCATCTGCACCTCCGCGACTCTGGCGGAAAGCGTTGACAAAGCCCTTGATTTTACAGCCGGCTACCTCAGTATTAATCCGGAAATTATAGAGCTGGGGGACGAATCCTGGTCAAAACAAAGAAACAAGATGCTCACCATATCAAGACAATCTATCCGGTCTGGAGAAAAGGCTGCCGAATTACTGCTGAAAAACATTGAGAATCCCGTCTTCTTCGAAACAAAAAAAATCTTTCTGGATAATAAAGTTTTTACCAGAAGCACAGCTCCCCTCCAATCAGGTAAAGCCAGAAGTACTCTGAAAATTGCTACACTGGAAGACAAAATATCCCAATCTCTGATATCCATGGTCAGAGACTTCGACTACAGATTCAATTGCAATACAGAAATCTATCAGTACCCCTATGAAGAACTCTACGATAAAGTCACCAACCCTGAAGAAGCCCGAGATTTCGACATTCTCCAGATAGACCTTCCCTGGATGGAGGAGAATGTGAACAGCGGGCAGCTCCTGAATCTGGATGACTACATATCCAGGGTGGAAGGCTTCAACACCAGAAATATACCCGGAACTCTGGAAAACTATGCCCTCTATAATGGCTCCTACTACGCCATTCCTTTTATTTTCGGCTCACAACTTTTGTTTTACCGGAAGGATCTGTTCGAAAATAAGGACATTCAGAACCACTACTATGAAATGTACCGCTCAGAACTCAGACCTCCCCGCAACTGGAGTGAGTTTAATGCCGTAGCACGCTTTTTCACCAAAGAATTCAATATGGACTCCCCCACAACTTATGGAACCACACTGGGGGGACAGGATTCTTCCGGAGCGGTCTGCGAAGTACTGCCTCGAATCTGGGGATTCGGTGGGAATGTAATCAAAGATGATGGCTCCATTGCTGTGACAGAAGACGAAGCCATGAAAGGGATTGAAAACTACATTGAAAGTTTCAAATATGCACCTCCTGGTGCTCCCGATTACTGGTGGGACGAACAGGTTAAAGCTTTCTCTGAAGGGGAGTCGGCCATGATGGTGCTTTTCGTGGCCCACGCTACAGGAATTACAAACAGACAGCATTCCAAAATTGTCGGGCGGATTGGATATGAAACCCTTCCGGGAGGAGTGTCGCTTATGGGCGGATGGTCTTTGGGGATACAAACCGAGTCATCCCACAAAGATCTGGCTTTTGAATTTCTAAACTGGGTCTCCAGCAAAGAAATAGCCGTTCCCTATATGATCCTGGGAGGCTCCAATCCCACAACCTACCTGTATGAGTCATCAGAGTTAAACTTCATCTATCCCTGGCTGTCAAAATCATTTGAAAGCTTCCAGAAAAGTCGAAAAAGGAATGTTCCACGAGGTAAAAACGGAACTTTTAAAGAACGGCAGTTTGAACAGATTCTGGGAAAATACATCCATCAATGCATTAAAGGTGAGATTTCTTCCTCAGATGCTGCACAGAGTATCCACCGGGAGCTTGAGGAAATCATCTGATTCAGCTCACTTCCAGAAGACTCTCCCACAGATAATAAAAAAGTGTTTGCGCATTAACAGAAACTGCTATAAATTAGTCTCATCTAATAAAAAATATAATTAAAAAATAAGGAATCAGACTCCAATGAAAGACGATGTGTACCAGGTACTTTTGTCAGTGGATGAGGTACCGAGCCTGGAGATGGAAGAAATTTTCGGGGGAACACCCCGGCTCATTCTGGGCTATATTCCCCCGGGACTCGATTTTAAAACCACCGCAGAAACCCTGAAAAGAAAATGCAGATCCGCAGTCCTCATTCTTACATCTACGGCAGGGGAACTATGTTCCCGGAATGGAAATGAATCAAGGCCTTTGTATCTTGCTGATGATCCGGACCGGTCAGAGATTGTTCTGCAGGGTTTTTCAGAGTCAATCATTGCCGACATCGATATCCACACCATGGAACTGTATGATCCCGATTTACAGTCAGATGAAAGAATCCGGCTGATTCAAAAAGACTTTGCGAGCTTTACTCCTGCCTTTCCTTTAAACCACAGGCACTGTGTGGCCTATACCCTGATTGACGGATTGTCCCGGTGTGAAAGTTTTTTCATGGAAGCCCTTTATACCTCAGGAAAGGTCCCCTGCCTGACAATGGGTGGATCTGCCGGAGGCCTGCTGGACTTCAAAAACACCTATATCTTCAACAACCGGGAGGTTGTTCAGAACAAAGCTGTCATGACCCTAATCCGCTTTAGGGATGATATCAAAATGGGGGTCTTCAAATCCCAGAACTTCGAAAAAACCTCCTTCTGTATGACCGTTGGAGAAGCTGTTCCCTCCCAGCGCTATATCAGGAGCATCATTCATCGGGAAACAGGAGAATTAACGGATGTGATCAGCCACTTGAGTGCTTATTTCCAATGTGATGAAACTGATCTTGAAGAGAAACTCCAGTCATACAGCTTCGCCATTACAATTGATGATGATATATATGTGCGCTCCATCTCCGGGATCGATTTTGACAACAGAACAATCCATTTTTACTGCGATCTTGCTTTCGGAGATGAGCTTGTTCTTGTGAAACACAGCTATTTTTTAAAATCCATTGAACAGGACTACAGAGAATTTCAGAGAGGGAAAAACGGCCGTGTCCTGGGCGGACTTTTTAACGACTGTATCCTCCGCCGTCTGGTCAACGGACCGAGCCTGGCAGATGTGAACTGCTTTTCTGACCTTCCCATTGCCGGGTTCTCAACATTCGGAGAACTTCTGGGAGTCAATATCAATCAGACCCTGACCGCCCTGTTTCTATACCGGATCAAGGAGAATGAATCGTTCCATGATGCCTATATTGATAATTTCATAATGCATTATTCCGGTTTTAAAGAGTTCTTTCTCCTCCGCAAACTGAATCAGCAGAATCAGATAATGATGATCAAAGACCAGGTTTGGGAATCCAGCAGAGAATGCATCAACACAATGGCTGAGTTTATCGACAGGAGCAGCCGCAATGCCAGAAGCAATGATCAGCTGATGGAAATGATCAATAATAATTTTACTGAGCTTTATGAAAATATCGAAGAATCCCGGTCTAAGGGATCAGTAATCTCAAAAGAACTGACCCATCTCGGTAAAAGTGCGGATGTGGTGGAAAAGATACTTTACGATATAGTCGATATTGCCGGACAAACTAATATCCTGGGCTTCAATGCCTCCATCGAAGCAGCCCGGGCGGGGCAGTCCCGGGGAGGATTTTCCGTCATAGCCAAAGAGGTAAAAAATCTGGCAGACAAAACGGATAAACAGGTGAGAGCCAGTAAAGATGCGGTAACCGATGTCATCAACAGGATGGAGACCCTCAACGGTCAGGTGAAGAGCATCAGTTCCAACCAGGAGAGGGCCAACGAGCTGAGTAATGAAATAAACGACTATTTCTTCCGTTTAACCGATTCCAGTAAAGACGTGGAGCAGCAGCTGTCCAGCCATACCATAAAAATCAAAGGCCTGATGGACAATATTGATAAGATGCTGAGTGTTGTGCAGTCTCTGGAATGAGGAGCTCAGAGATCCATATTACCACAACAGGATTCTCCATAACTCAGAGCCTCAGCAGCCGTCTCAAAAATAAAAACCTCCTGAAGGATTCCGTTTCGGATAAACTTGGCTTTAAGTTCTTCATTCACACCGGAAAAAAGAACCTTTATATTCCTATCAGACAAATCGGAAACCAGCTGCTTTAACCTGGCCAGCCCCGAAGCATCTACAATGGGAACATACCGGAACCGGAGGATCAGAATACTGTGACTGGATTGCAGATCTTTTGAAAGCTTCAGAAGGTGATGAGCTGAACCGAAAAACATGGGACCGCTCAGTTCATAGAACAGGACATGCTCCGGGATCTCTCCCAATTCTCGGCTGAACATGCGGCTTTCTTCACTCTTGCTCTGCATCAGGGGCGTGAGTTCCACACCATCGGCCATGCGTTTCATAAACAGAATCAAAGCCAGAAGGAATCCCAGGGGAACCGCGACTGTCAGGTCTGTCAGGATGGTGAGACAAAAGGTGAGCAGCAGTACGGCCGCTTCATAGCGGTTAATCTTCAGAACAGAAATAAACCCGTGGAAATCAGCCATATTCCAGGAAACCATTATAAGAATCCCTGCCAGTGCGGCCATAGGTATATATTTGACAACAGGCATGGCCACAAGATAGATCAGCAGCAGGGTCAGAGCATGAATGATCCCGGCAACGGGTGTCCGTCCTCCTGCATTAATATTGGCCGCCGTTCTGGCAATAGCCCCGGTAGCAGGCAGTCCTCCGATCAGAGGAGAGACCATATTGGCCATCCCCTGGGCAATCAGCTCCATATAGGAACGGTGCTTCCCGCCGATCATCCCGTCGGCCACCACCGCGGACAGCAGGGATTCCAGGGCCCCTAGAAGGGCTATCGTAAAGGCTGGCGGCAGCAGTGTTTTTAAGTCAGCACGGCCGAAACGGGGCAGAGCCGGTTTGACAAAAGAGGCTGACAGATCTCCAAAGCGGCTGCCGATGGTCTCAACAGGCAGATCAGCTGCCAGGGTAATCAAACTGCAGATCAGGATGGCTGCAAAGGCGGGGGGGATTTTTCTGGTCAGTCGGGGAAGTCCTATCATGATGCCCAGGCTCAGAACTGTGAGAATCACCGCCAGGAAATTGGCTTCCCCCGGATGCATCAGGTAATATCCCCATTTTTCCAGAAAGGCATCAGGAATATCCGCAGCATTCAGACCCAGAGCATCCCGAATTTGAGATGTGAAAATAATCACAGCGATACCGCTGGTAAAACCATTAATCAGAGTCTGGGGAACATACTTTAACAGCTGTCCCAGTCTGAGAACTCCCATTAGCACCAGAATGATGCCTCCCAGAAAAGTGGCAGCAAGAAGTCCGTCAGCGCCGTAATCACGGAGTATACCCAGAACAATAACGATAAATGCACCGGTAGGTCCGCCAATCTGTACCCGGCTGCCTCCGAACATTGAAATAACCATTCCGGCAACCACTGCAGTGAGAATCCCCTTCTCCGGGGAAACTCCCGAGGCAATCGCGAAGGCAATGGCCAGAGGCAGGGCGATGATTCCGACGATGAGGCCGGCGCTGAGATCTTTTTTTAACTGCTGTGCAGAGATTCCTTCTCTGAGAAGAGAAATGAGTTTAGGGGTCCATTCGTTTGTCATGGGATTCCTCAATAATCCGGTTAAATCCCCTGAAGGGGACAGATGATTTAAACATTTTCCGGAAAAATGAACTATAAGGGGGATGATCATATATTTCACCGGAAACTAAGAGGAATTAAGAGATCCTGTCACAGATGGCAGTGAAGATTACCCTCCAACGGCCAGCTCTCTAATGGACTTAATCCTCAATCCGGTCTTGTCAGCAATTTCAAGGATACGATCCAACCGACCCTGGGCAGAACGTCCCTTGCATTTATGGGCGGGGTCGCCGTACAATCCCTTCTCCAGTCCTTCCATGAGCTGAGACCGGTCATACTTACGTCCTGTGATATGTTCCTGAATATCAATTACATTATCCGCCACAGCTGCTGCCAGATCCCGATCCTTTTCCCACAGCATGGATGTTGTAGTTCCCTCAGGCAATGCCAGTCCACAGATGTTTATGGTAATTACAAAAACATTTTTGGCCACCAGTTCGGAAATCATATCATCCATACTGCCTACAACACGGCAGGGAATCTCAATAGCCTGGAGAGACTCGGCAATCAAATCAGCGTGGGGGCCGAATACGGGAGAGGGAAGAACGGGGTTGTAGTCCATGCCTTTCTTCTTTTCAAACCAGACAGACAGGATAGTCGGATCTGTGATATCAAAGGTTGTCCAGTCGCCGGGAAGCAATTCATTTTGAATCAGGACGAGTTTATCACGCCACTGTTCCGGAATGTCTTCCATGACAGCTTTAAGGTCTTTTTTGGCCACGGCAACGATCACCATTTCAGGATCTGGTACCGCATTGACCTCTTCTGACATTTTCATTTTCCGTATAATGGGAAAGACAGGGCGGCCGTTCCGCAAAAAAGCTGTGGCAAGAACACCTGCCAGTTGTCCCATTCCGATAATTACAATCGGTTTATTCATGTAAACTCCTATAGAAAGTCAATCACAAACCCGGTAGAGTCTTATAATTGAGCTGGTTTAATAGTTCTTACGGCATTCCATGCTGCCGCCTGCATATTCAAATATTTCTCATTTCCGGATTAAAGTCATTAACAGAAACGAAGTATCAAACTGAAGTAAATCCACCATCAATAATCACATCTGAACCGGTCATATAGCTTGATGCATCTGAGGCCATATAGAGATAGAGACCCATAAGCTCTTCCGGATTGCCCAGACGGCGCATTGGTATCTGCGGCTCCCATAAGGCATGGAAGTCAGTTAAAGGTTCAACAAGCTCGGTCATAATATATCCGGGAGAAATACTGTTAACACGGATATTATATTCAGCAAACTCCACCGCCATAGCCTTAGCAAGCTGCCGGGCAGCGGCTTTGGATGTGCAGTAATGACCTATCTTCTGAGGAGTATTTATAACCGATCCACTCATGGATGCGGTTACAATAATACTGCCCCCCTCGCCCTGATCGATCATCTTTCTGGCACAGGCCTGTGCCGTCAGAAAGACACCGGAGACATTCACTTTCTGAATGCGCTCAAACTCCTCCAGATCCATCTTTTCAAGACCCTTCAATGTAACAATACCGGCATTGGCGACCCCGATATCCAGACGCCCGAAACGTTCTACTGTCGCGTCAACAAGGGCATCAACCGAACTCTGAGATGTCACATCACAGGCAAATGCCATGGAACATCCGGGAAACTGAGCCTCAAACTCTGCCGCAGTCCTGGCAAGATTATCATTATCCACTCCCCTTGCTGCTAAAACAACTTTTGCACCGGCCTCCAGATAAGCCAGGGCTACACGTTTTCCGATTCCCTGCCCTGCTCCTGTGACAACAGCCACTTTTCCGGTGAGTTTAAACTGATCAAGTATACTCATGATGATCTCCTTTTATTAAATCTATGCAAGCATCATCGCTTTGTGCCTGAGAGAATCAACATACATGGCAATGAATATAATCACACCGCGTACAAAGGGTATGGCATAGGGTGATATACCCATAATTGCCATACCGGAAGCAATAAAGAGCAGGATCAGGGCTCCTATGAAACTGCCCGGATAAAATGATCCTCTTCCACCAAGCAGACTTGTACCGCCAAGCACGGCAGCAGCAATTGCCAAAAACTCATAAGAGACTAATCCGGTGACTACAACCGAGCCCAGTGTGATAACCCAGAAACAACCGGCAATACCGCATATGGCACCACAGATGATAAGAGCTGCACTCTTGATACGGTCAGTATTGATTCCAACGTTTTTCGCCACTGTTTCATTACTTCCGACAGCTAGCAGCTTTCGCCCGAAGGGTGTTTGTTTTAAAACAATATTACAGACAAGTACAATGAAGAAAACGACCAGCAGCAATATGGGAAAACCACCCAATGCTTTTATTTTTGCCTGTCTTAAGAAAGAAAGACTGAATAAGCTGATGGTTTTATCATGGGTAATTATTTTTGCAATCGCTCTGATGATTAACATCATTCCCATGGAGACCAGCATGGCATTCATTTTTAATTTCACAATGAACACACTGTTAATCCACCCGATGAATGTAGCCAGTGCGATACCTGCTAAAAATGCCAGTACTATGGGAGCATCATAGTTTTTAATCAGTATCCCGGCTAAACATCCGGAAGCATAACCCATTGCACCGACAGACAGGTCAATAACTCCTACCAGAAGAGAAAATGTCACAGCGCAGGTAATTAAAATCAGTGGTCCGCCATTGAACATTGTGGTATATACATTTTTATGTGTCAGAAACTTATCCGAACCAATTGTAAAAACAATAAATATCAGTGCTAACACGATATAAGTCGAATACTGAAAAATATTATCCAACTTGAACTTGTTCGTTTTCAACTTTTTCCTCCTGCTTTACGATACCAGCCATAAGTGCCTCTTTAGAAAAATCATCCCTGTTTACTTCACCAACAAGTTTTCCTTCTGCAATAACAATAATCCGGTCACAAAGGTTCATAATCTCTTCCAGTTCTGATGAAACAACTACGAAAGAGACACCTTTTTCAGATCTATCAAAGATCAGATTCTGGATTTCCGCCTTTGCACCGACATCAACACCTTTTGTCGGCTCATCCATAAACAGAATATCCGGATCTTTAAGCATCCATTTAGATATAATCACTTTTTGCTGGTTTCCACCGGAAAGCTTGCTGACAATCATGTTCTCATCAACAGCTTTTACATTTACCTGCTTCATATATTTACGGGATTCTTCTTTCTCTTTCCTGTTGTTCAGAATGCCGATGCCTTTTGAAGCAAAACGATCAAGATCAGAACTTGTAATGTTTTCAGCAATAGTCATATCCAGGAAAACACCATTATGATGTCTTCCTTCAGTCAGATAACCAACATGCTGATATAAATCTTTATGGTTAATTTCACAAAGCTCCCCGTTTTGATTAAATGAAATTGTTCCTTCAACCATTTTGTCAAAACCAAGCAATGTGTTAAACAACTCAGATCTGCCGGACCCCAGGAGACCCCAGACTCCGAGGATTTCACCTTTATGCAGGTCGAAACTTATATTCCTGGGGAATTTGACACCTGTAATATTTTCTGCCCGTAAGATGATATCGTCTTTATCTCTGGAGTTTTTACGCTCTGTTGTTTCGACAAAATGTCCAATCATCATATCAACCAGTTTTTCTTTGTTAATTTCTGAAATGGGAGCTTCTCCCGTCTTCTGGCCATCCCGAAGGGCAACAACTCTGTCACACATCTCAAAAATCTCATCCAGATAGTGAGAGATATAGAAAATAATGTATCCCTGGGTTCTTAAATTGTTGATAATTTCAAAGAGTTTTTGAGTTTCATGATCAGAAAGAGACGCTGTAGGCTCGTCGAAAAGCAGTATCTGCCCCCCCTGACTAAGGGCTCTTGCAATCTGAACCATCTGCTTCTCACCGACAGTCAGCGAGTGAGTCGGCGTGTCCACATCAATATAACAATCAAGAGTCGCAAGATGTTTTCTCACTTCCTCTTTCATTGCTTTCTTGTTTAAGAACGGAGACCTGTTTTTACGCCACTTGTCAAAATCGCTGGCAAGAACATTTTCATAAACATTCATAGTTTCAAAAGCAGCGACTTCCTGTTGAATAAAGGCGATTCCTAAATCTTCGGCAACTCTGGGATTCTTAATTTTAACGGATTCCCCGTTAATGATTATTTCTGAGCCTTTATCCGGCTGCAGCAGCCCGCCCAAAATATTCATCATGGTAGATTTACCAGCCCCATTTACACCCACAAGACCTAACACTTCACCCTGATGGGCCGTAAAGCTTACATTGTTAAGAGCCTTAACACCGGGAAATGTCATGCTGATATTTTTAAGTTGAAGAGGTGATTTCTTTTCCATACTTTCCCCTATGCTCTTATTCTTGAAAAATAGAATTGTCGAAATGAACTGATACCCATGGCAAAGATGATAATGCTGCCTTTGATCAGGGTTGTAAAATAATCTGAGACACCGATCAGATTCATAACATTATTGACACCTACTATTAGAAAGGCACCCAGGCAGGCATCACGGACTCGGCCTTTTCCACCCTGAACAGAAACACCGCCGATTACAGCCGCACTGACAACATCCAGAATCTGGGATTGCGGCCCCATAGAGGCTCGGGCAGTTGAGATGATGGCAACATTAACAATGCCGGCCAGTGCAGCACAAATACCGCAGATGATATAGACAATCAAGATTACATTATCTGTATTGATACCGGAAATTCTTGCCGTTTCTTCTTTGTTCCCTATGTAGTAAACTTTCCTTCCGAAAGATGTTCCTGTCAGTAAGAAATCCAGAGCCGAAGAAATAAGAATTACCATAACAATTACTGTATACTTGTTGAAAAAGTTAGCGTATGCAGATGGAATAGTTGGTAATCCGCGTGCTCCGCCAAGCACTGTTGCCAGACCTGTAGCAACGGTCATCATGGAAAGTGTAACAACCAGTGGGACCATTTTTAATTTAGCAATGGCCAATCCATTGATGAATCCAAAAAAACCGCCCGCTAATAAAAGAATCATACAACCTGATATCAAATGCACGGCAGTTATGACTTTAAAGCTTGTAATAAAAGCAACGGCAATAACAGATGACGCCGCCATTACAGCAGGTCCGGAAATATCCATCCCCTTTGTAATGAGAACGAATGTGATTCCTGTAGCCATAAAGGCTATTGGTGCTACTTGAGCCAGCAGGTTTGTTATATTAGTCCAGGTCATAAAATTTTCTACAGAAATTGATAGAACAAGAAGCATAACAGCTATGGCACCAAGCATACCCAGCAGCTGTTTATTTCTTTGACCAAAAAATTTTATTCTATCCAGCACCATTTTATCCTCTTTTTGTACATCTATAAAATTGAATATTTCTCAGTTGTAATAATGTCGCCAGCAAATTGAAAGCAAGGCGAGGTTATTGACACCTCGCCTTGTCCTTGATGTAAATCAGACCATTTTATTTATAGTCATTACCCCAGAGAAATATCGAATCATCCGCTAAAATCTCATCGATGTTATCGACGGTAGCCATTGTTCCAAGGGTCAGCTGCATTTTTTCCACTTCTTTACCTTCCAGCAGGTCGAAAGCGGATTTTGCTGCATTTACTGCAAACTCATAGCAGCCCTGGTCAACAGCTGTGGTGATATATCCAGCCTGCAGCATTTCAATAGCGATGGGGAAAATATCTGAAGAGGCAATGTAAACATGTCCTTCTTCCCCACGGGGGTACCATTTATCGTTATTTTCAAGTGCTGTCTGAATACCAGGCATCATGAAGTCAGATGAAGTATAGAGGCAGTTTGCTTCCGGGTGGGCCTGAAGAGCAGCATCTACACTGTCACGGGCTACATCGGGTTCCCAGGCACCGCTGTCACAGACAACAACTTTCAGATCAGGATAACCTGCATCTACAAGGGCTCTTCTCAGACCTTTTTCTCTATTGATAGCGTTTTCATCAATAACCTGGCCATGTACATCGATCATTGTTGTGGGTACAATCCCGTCGGCTTCCATGATTTCAAACATTTTCATAACACCCACATAGGCCTGTTCTTCAGAACTGAAGTTAATAGTTGTGTCGGGAACCTGATTGCCGGCAGCTTCGGGAGAGACAGCCCGGCAGTAGGAAACATAAAGAGCACCTGCATTGTGAACTTCCTCAACTGACTGCAGGATTGCCTGGGAGTCATTACAGGGAACGAAGACAACTTCACTGCCTTTGGCCAGCAGGTCTTTGATATCGTTAGCCTGCTTTGTGGAGTCACCATTAGCATTGGTAGCAGACCAGTCAACAACATAACCACGTTCTTCAGCTTCAATCTGAACTCTTGCATACAGGTAATCTTCCCAGGCATGGAACGCAGGAGCCATCTTACTCTGCATAGCAAGTCCCATTTTAACGACGGTCTTACCGCTTGTATCTACTGGAGCCGCTTCCTGCTGTCCGGCAGCAAATACCATTCCGGTCATCACCAATGCCATCAGAACCAATAAAATCTTCTTCATTCTTTCCTCCGATTTTTTACAAACTGCAACTGAAAAATTCAGTTGTCTATTCGTACGATAAAAAAATCGTACGCCACTAAATCACATATGTCAAGCTTTTATTTACCCATAAGTTACATATGTCATGTCCTTTTCTACGTCAGTCAAAATGAAACATCACATCGTCATTATCTATAAAATCATAGAGACACTGTTATATGACTTTGACTAACCCTCCCCCATTGGACGGACTCCCGATTACATCAACAGGTTCTCCGACCGGCAGCTGGATGCTCTGACTGCTTACCCTTTAAGGTCGTTAAATTTCTCCAGACCCTGTTCAGGTGTAAGTCCGTCATGAACCACTCCGGCCACAGCCTGAGCCATAGCAGCAGGATCTTCAGACTGAAAGATATTACGTCCCATATCGACACCCACAGCACCACAGCTTATGGCTTTGTAGGAAAGCTCAAGGGCTTCAAGCTCAGGAAGCTTTTTCCCCCCGGCAATAACAACCGGAACCGGACAGCCAGCAACAACTTTTTCGAACCCTTCGGTATAGTATGTTTTAACGATGTTGGCACCGTTTTCGGCACAGACACGTGACGCCAGACCAAAATAACGGGCATCCCGAACCATATCTTTGCCGACAGCCGTGATTCCCATTACAGGCATTCCCAGAGGATTTGCTTTATCTGCCAGAGTAAAAAGATTCTTCACAGTTGTAGCTTCCGTATCTTTACACCCCACGGAAAGCATGACAGCCATACATTGGGCATTCATAGCAAGGGCTTCATTTATGTCCATAACGACATTGTCATTCATGGTCGTAAGGATTGTTGTCCCTGCATCAGCCCGAAGAGCGATAGGGGTCTCGCAGTCAGCAGGTACTGTAGAGCGAATCATCCCTTTGCAGCCCATCATGACATCCACATAGGGTGCAAGTGGCAGAATATTAAGATCCACCCGCTCAAGCCCCGAAGTGGGTCCCATCAGGAATCCGTGGTCGAATGCCAGCATGACAGAATTCCCTGATTTTTTATTGAACATATTAGCCAGGCGGTTTTTCAACCCCCAGCCTGCGTGGTCGTGTCCCTTGATATAAAAACTCTGTCCTTCCACAGGGATACCGACTCCAAAATTATTTCCATCCCGGATGTCGTCTAAATCAGCCATTATTGTCTCCTCAGTAATATGTAGTAAAAATTGATCATTTGTTATAAGTAAGGGGCTAACATCTTTTACAAGTGTTAGAGGGTACTCGCAAAAGCGTTGAAGATGTGCATGATGCTCGTGGCACCGGCATCCTGGTGTCCGATAGCGCGCTCACCCATTGTGCGGGCCCGGCCGAATTTTGCGACATATTCTTTCGTCTTTTCAGCGCCCTCGGCAGCAGCGGCGGCAGCAGCATCGAAGGCTGCTTTAATATCGCCTGAGCCATCTGTCAGTTCACTGGCGAGAGTCTCGATAGCAGGGCGCATAGAATCCATCATAGTCTTATCACCAAGTTCAGCTTTACTGATTCCGTAAAACCCCGCAAGAGCAGCCTCGAAAAAAGCTGCAGTCTGCTCTGGTGTCAGCTCGTCTGCAGGAGCAGCGTTACCGAATCCCATGAAAAAGGATCCCAGCAGGGGACTGGTAGAACCGCCGTCACACATCATGACTTTCATAGCGACAGCTTTGACAAAGTCACTGAGCGGTTTGTCAACATTCTCGTCAGTGGCCGCATCAACAGCCTGCATAGTACGGTGAATCGTTACGCCGTGATCCCCGTCTCCGGTTGCAGCATCAAGAGCCGAAAGTGATTCGTGCTCATCTGCAATTTTCGCTGCTGCTGCTTTCAGCATGGCAGCAAATTGTGTTTTCGTAAAAACAGACATTTACCTTGTCCTTATCCTTTTAATATCAGAGTGCTGCTCACACAGCACCTGTTTACTTCTTTTCAAAATAGTTTGTACCTAGAATTCAACAGAATAAAATGTTGGATTCAGATCTTTGAGAGGCTCCTGAAGAGCTTTGATATCCTCAGCACTGGCAATAACCTCAAGTTTCTGAAGATCCGCAGCATCAAATAGAGGACCGAAATGAGGTCCGGCAATATCAAGATGTTCCAGAACGCCGGCAGCGCCTTCATATCCTTCGCGAACAAGCATTGTGTCTTCTTTGAAGGCAAAAGAAACATATGTACAATTTTTTTCATTAGAAATCAGATCAACAAGAGAAGGACACAGAGCCTTTACTTCAGCAAGTTTCCCTTCTTTAGCTTTCCAATAGGGCAGAAGTGTTACAGTAGCCATAATAATCTCCTTAGAAAATTGAAATGAACTACCGGCCGGGCAATCTCATGACTCTGCCGGTAGCTGAATAATCCAAATATGGTTAATTAAACATGTGTGATTACTGAACGGTATATCCCGGAGTATCGCAGGGAGCTTCCCAGAGTTCTTTGATTTCAGCATCAGCTTTCAGAACAATCATCTGATATCCGCCGGCTTCCTGAACAGTAAGAACTTCGCTGGCATGTCCGCCGACGATTTTGATTCCTTTATCTGTAAAGTAGTCTGAAGCATCTTTAAATGCGATATACTGCTCCATAAGAGTTGTTTTGCCGGAGCCGTTGATTATCAGGATGATTTCGTCTCCTGATTTAAGACCTTTCTTCTCAACGATTTTATCAGCAAGGATTTTGACAGTTTCTTTGGATGAAGCCATGGGCATTACGACACCGCCGCCCTCTCCGTGCTGTCCGGCACAAATTTCCATTTCATCATCGCCTAAAGTCCCGCAGACACCTCCAGTTGATGGGTGGGTGGCCAGTTCGGAAAGAACAGCAATTGTAGCCATATTATCATTGATTTTATTTGCCAGAGCAGCAATTTCATCAAGGGATTTGCCCTGTTCGGCAGCAGCACCGCAGATTTTGTAGATGAAAAAACATCCTCCTAAACCTCGGCCTTCTTCATCAGCAGTCGGGCGGACTTCCTCGGTAGTAAGGATCTCTACAACTTTGATCCCTTCCGCTTCTGCCATCTGTTTGGCCATGTTGGCGCTCATTACATCTCCGGCATGGTTAAGGGTAACAAGAAGCATACCGGCTTCCCTGTTGACTTCTTTCATGGCTGCCAGCAGTGTAGGGGGTCCCGGTGCGGCCCAGATATCTCCGGCGGCGCAGACGTCCAGCATTCCTTTTCCAACAAATCCCTGCACTGCAGGCTCATGACCTGTTCCGCCGAGCGAAACAACAGCGACTTTATCTGATGATTTAGCTTCAGCACGTACGACAAGTTTCTCATCTACAATCTTAACTTTCCGGGGGTAGGCAAGAGCCATTCCCTGCAGAAGTTCATTTGTCAGGTTGTTCGGGTCATTGATAAATTTCTTCATCCTTTCTCTCCTGTTATCATATGTCATGAAAATTAATTCTTACTGTCTCTGCTTTCTGCAGGGTTAAATAAGACTTTGTAATTCTATTTTTTACCCAGTTAGTTCAATCCGTCAAGCATTATTTTCATTTTTATTACATTTGATATTACATATGTAATCGATGTGATAAAAAAAAGCTTACATTTCCAGGGTATGTCGGTGAATAGAGAAGAAGAGGTAAGATGAAGAGATTAGTTGCTGCTACACCCTGTAATAAGGCGTATCACACTCAGATTCCCAGCAGGAGAGAAAACGGCGATCCATTCGTGCAAGAGACAGCTGAAATCCGGCGGTTTCCTGTACGGTCATGATTTCTCCCACCCATCTGGCGCCGATTTCTATTCCCTGCTGCTCTAAAAGAGAGAAGACTTTTCTGAAAATAATTAAAAGTTCCATAAGAGTTGTAGAACCGGAACCGCTGACAAGAACCAGCGCCTTATCGCCCTTCCGGAAAGAAACATGTTCCAGAAGCATGGACAGCATCATTTCCGCTGTATCATCAGCGCTTTTAAGGGCCATTTTCTGACCGCTGGCCTCTCCATGCTGTCCTGTACCGATTTCCATTTCATCATCCTCTAAAGACGCAAGCACAGTTCCGCTTTGAGGATGAGTCGCCCCGCGAAGTGCCGCTGTGACAGTTGCCAGTCCGCTTAAAAAATCCAGGCAGCAGTCATAGATTTCAGATAAAGGTTTTCCTTCTGCAGCAAGAGATGCGGCTATTTTAATCAGAGGGATGCAGCCGACAAGACCTCTGCGTTCTTCCGGGCTCTGTCCCGCTACAGAAACATCGTCCCGTGTTACTATTTTTCTGACATTAAGATTCTCCGCCCAAGCCCGTTCCATAACGATGTCGGCGCTCATCATATCGGCAGGATGATTCAGGACCACCAGCAGGACACCTTCTCCGCCGGAAGCTTCCACACCCAGTCGGACCGCTTCATAACAAAGCTCGGGACCGGGAGCGGCAAAGATATCTCCTGGAACGCTGATATCAAGCATGCCCCGTCCGACATATCCGGAAAGACCGGGCTCATGCCCTGACCCTCCCAGTATGACTACATGAACCCTCTTGCGGTCTCCCAGACTGCGGCTGACGACCAGATTGTTATCCAGAAGCTTCAAACGTTCCTGATTGGATAGATACAAACCCTCAAGGAGTTCCCTGACGATATTATCAGGATCATTGAGAAATTTTTTCATTGCCATAATCTCCCCCTATTGATGCAGCTTCTGTATATTCCTTTTTAGGCTAACAACGAAAGACGATTTATAGATATGGACGCAACACCGGTACTAAAAATGCTAAAGCGGAGGTTCATCCAGGGACATCATTGATTGGGAGATTGTATTCCCGCTGTCATCCTCTCCGACACAATATCCGGAATAGAATGATCAGCTGATTTTAACATATTTATCCCTCAGAATGGGATTTTATTTATCATTCTAATAAGCATGGGGGATTATTGAATTTCCAGAGCTGTTTATTCGCTGAGATCGCTCTCCAGTTCCAATACGCTTTTTGCCGCGAAGTCATCAGTCACGAGATGAGTAATGAGCCCTGTCTTAAGAGCCCCCAATATGGAATTCGCACGCATATTGCCTGAGCATACAAGTATTACTTTTTTTACTTTTCTTAAATAATCCAGGGGTATTCTGACCGCATAATCATTTTCCCCTTCAATGATATTGCCGTTTACATCGTAAAAATAGGAAAGGAGCATTCCCACGGCATGTTTTTCTTTCAGAGTTTTTCCGAAGCGTATGGCTGTGGCCTGATCCGGCACAGAAGGATAGGTTCCAATGGAAATGATTGCCGTATCCAGCTTCTGCCAGACCGTATCCATTGATTTATACTCATCGGTCTGCTGAAAGACTTCAAAGTTCTTTTTATTGCCCGGAAAAGCTGGGGCATGAAGATATAAAGCTTCACCCTGAATTTTCTCTGCAAATCTGCGGGACAGTTCATTGGGATGAAATCCCTTGGAAGGAGAGGACATAGAACCGATGAGGGGACAAACGGTGATTGACTTTTCTGTATTCAGCTCTCCGGCACTGAACACATCGACGAGATCTGCCAGGACACTGCCCCATCCCAGACCGATGGAAACCTGATCTGAAAGACGCCGCTCCAGGAAAAGAGAAGCCTGTGATATGAAGTTCTTCATGGAAAGGTTCATATTGTTCCTGTTGGCCGGAACAATCAAACCATCCAGCAGATCAAATTTCATCTTCATTTTATTCAGCAGCCCCTCATTCCCTTCAAGAGGAGATCTGATTTCAATATTTACAATACCGAGATCTTTACAGCGCTGCAGCATTTTACTTACAAGAGGTCTGGACACACCCAGTGTCTTGGCAATTTCCGATTGATTCAGTTCCTGTTCATAATACATCCTGGCTACTTCAACCAGTTTCAAGATTTCACTATGGTTATCCACAATACCGCTCCTTAAGTGTTACATATGATATCACAATTGTTAACGTTTTGCCAGATGCATTCCATTCTGGAGCTTTTTCGACAGTCTGCAAAAGATGAGAATGATCAATTTGAAAGAATTTACGGTCTAAAATCTATAAAAAGTAGAAAATAAAATCAATATGTGATGAACTCATCCTGCCCTTCAACCGCTTTGAAACTATGTGTTCTTACTTACCACAGTCGAATAGTTCTATGATATAATTCATCATAACATCACTATCTTTAAGGATCATATATGAAATTATCAGCCAGTATGTGGTCACTGGACAGAACAGTACAGTCCGGTGGACTCACTCAGGAAACGTTTATTGATTGGGCGGCAGCCAATAACTTGAAGTATGTAGAGCTTCTCAGCTATTACATGGAAAAGGAGAATAATCTTGATGATATTATCAAAAAGCTGAATCACAGAAACATGTTTGTATCCTGTTATACCATCCTCAGTGATTTTTCAACCAGTCAATTTGACGCACTAAAACTGTTGGAAGACATGAAAACAGCAGAACAATTGAAGGCCCCGTTTGTAAGGATTCTGGGAGGCGGCTCCCAGAGCAGGAACGATGAAGCCCAAAAGAATATTGCAGCAGGAATTTGTGAAGCTGTATCTGAGGCGGAAAAAAGAGGATTAACTTTAATACTGGAAAATATTGGCCCATACAGTTGTCATTCAGATCAAATGCTTTTTTATATGGAAAACTGCTCCCATCCCAATCTCAGGCTTAACTTTGATACAGCCAATCCCCTACTGGCAGACGAAGATCCCATAGAAGCTCTGAACAAACAGATGCCATGGATATCCTATGTACACATTAAAGATTTCATTACGGATTCTAATCCTTTATACAAGGACCATGCCGAAGCAGATCCTTCCCGGATTCAGAGATCCGCAAATGGAAGAGTCATGACCGGCATTACTGCAGGAGAAGGCTGTATTCCTCTGAAGGATATGCTGTCCCTTCTCAAAGCTGAAGGCTATGAAGGTTTTCTCTCCATTGAATACGAAGGTACCGGAGATTCTGTAAAAGAGACTGAGAAATCCCTGTCTTTTCTGAGATCTATAATCTGAAGAACCCATTAATCAAAAAAGCCGGACATTAATGACTGTCCGGCGAATCTGATCCAGCCTTTTAACTTACTTGATAATCCCTCTCTTGGAGAGAACAATAACGGCAACACCGGCAATCATCAACAATCCCTTAATGATGGATCCGATATAGTATGGAACACCCATCAAGGTGATTCCATTACTCAATACAGAAATGATAATGGCTCCGATCAAAGTTCCCAGAACATTGGGTTTTCCCGCTTTGATAATCATGGCTCCCAGAAAAACAGTTGTTAATCCGTCAATGAAGAAGGAACCTCCGATTCGGGGCTGACCGGAACTGAAAGAGGCTGCCAGAAGAACACCGCTGAAAGAAGCCAGCAGAGCCGACAGGGCAAAGAAACTCATAATGATTTTTTTCTCTTTGATCCCGGCTTCCAGCGATGCTTTCCTGTTTTCACCCAGAGCATAGAGATGCTGGCCGGTGGTCGTGTAATCCTGAATCCAGGCAGCCAGAAGATACACTACCACAACAAGAATAAAGAGAACAGGAACTCCGAGAACCTTTCCGTACACAAGAAACTGAACCGTCGGGTCTATACTCTGAAGATACAGAGGCTGTCCCTTATTGATCATATTAGCCACAGCCTTGGCAAGGCTGCCCACGGCAATCGTGGCAATTAGAGCAGGGAACCTGAAACGGGTAATCAGGGTTCCGCTCAACAATCCGTAGAGGATTCCCGACAGGACGGCAAGCACAGCAGCCGCTCCCCAGATCATACCGTTTTTGACAAGCAGAGCTGTCATCATACTGGCAAATCCGGCAATCTCAGGAAAGGAGATATCCGTTTCACCACTGGCGACAATCCATGTAACCCCCAGAACCATCAGTGCGATGATGCCGCAGGATCGCAGAACTTCCATGAGGTTCTCAACTGAACGGAAGGCTGCTGACTGTGTTGAAAAAAAGAACACCATGAGAAACAGAACCCACAGTAATATAAGATTCGGTTTGAACAGGGTTTTAACTATTGTTTTAGCTGGCACCATTTTGAGCTCCCTTTTTAACTTTTTTACTGCCTGAGCTCATCTCCAGGCTGGAAATGATGATAGAGAGGATGAGAACGGCTCCGATGACAAAATCCATAAAGTAGAAAGGTACAGCCAGAAGAGTGAACCCGTTCTGCATTATGGAGATCAGAAAGGCTCCGAGAAATGTTCCGTATACAGTGGGCTTCTTGAATATGGATATCCCCACAAATACGGCAGCCCATGAGGGCATGAGCAGCATGAGGCCGCCTTTAAGATATCCCTTACCCTGAGCGGCTATCTGAATCATATTGGTAAAAGAACTCAATACGGCACAGATGATAAATGCAGCAATTATGTATGCTTTAACCGGTACAGCCGAGTAGAGAGCCGCTTTTTTATTCCCTCCGATGGCATAGAACCGTCTGCCGTGAACAGACCGGTGCAGAAGCACCCAGGCTCCCACATACAGGAGAATCAGAAAGATAACAGGCAGGGGCAGACCCAGGACAACAGCATTATTCAGTTCCATAATTCCGCTTTTCTGAAAATTCCTGTATATATAGGAACCGCCGCTGTAGATATAAGCCAGACCGTACACTGCCGATCCCAGACCAATGGTTACGATCATATCAGGAAGCTTAAACGTTCCAATGGCCACTCCGTTTACAATTCCGAAAAGAACCGCAGGCAGCAGTCCCAGAAGAATGGCAGGAACCGGAGCGAACCCAAGCCCGATGAGCCAGCTCATGGTCATGGCTGAGAAACAGCTGAAGTAATGAAAAGACATATCATTGTGTCCTATACTCACCACAAATGTTAATCCCAGAGCCGATATGGCTGTGATGGACAGGTGCTTAAAAGCTTTCAGAAAGTTACCGACAGTCAGAAACTGCTCACTGAATATCCCGAAAACAACTAACACAATCAAGGTCAGAATAGAAAAAGCTATGATTGAAAAATTTTCTTTGATTTTATTCATTCCGTCCTCCACCTGTGAGTCCATACAGGAGCATTTCATCCAGCTTCAGTTCAGAGGCAGGTTTATTGAGAACCTCTTTCCCCTTATAAAGGACAATTCCTCTGTCGCAGACACCCAGGACTTCCTCACAGTCTGAACCGATCACAATAACACCATGCTCCTCAGAAAGCTCCCTGATGAGCTGATATATACCGGCTTTAGCTCCCACATCCACACCTACGGTAGGCTCACAGAAAATGTAGACATCTGAATCTGTATACAAACCCTTGGCAATAACAACTTTCTGCTGATTGCCTCCGCTGAGAAGAGATACCTTTTTGGCAGGATCCTTGGGTCTGACATCCAGTTTATCAATCAGAGACAGGCTGTCCCTGGTTTCTTTTTTTCCACTGACGAGTGCAGCTGTGGACGCTTTCTTCAGCTTGGAAAGGGTCATATTAAAGCTGACTGATTCAGTCCCGATCTGTCCCTCTTCCCTTCTATCGCCGGGAATCAGATATAATCCGTTTTTTACGCCATCCAGAGAGGACTTCAGTCTTATCTCTTCTCCACCCTTCCGGACGACTCCGCTGTCTGCAGGCATAACCCCGTAAAGAGCTTTGGACAGTTCATCGATTCCCGATCCCACCAGACCGAAGATACCGAGTACTTCACCCTTTTTGAGCTCGAAGGAAAGATCCTGAAACGCTCCCTCCAGACCGAAGTTCTCTACAGTCATCAGTGTTTCGCCTATACCGGCGGATTTATCAGGATAAACTTTATCCAGTTTAGATCGGA
>JAQQAM010000062.1 GCA_028532905.1 Spirochaetales bacterium | reverse complement strand
AATTCTATCTGCCATAGTCATGGCTTCCACCTGATCATGAGTAACATAGATAAAGGTCGTTCCCAGGCGTGTATGGAGAGCCGCCAGCTCTTTTCTTGTCTGAGTTCTGAGTTTGGCATCCAGGTTGGAAAGAGGTTCATCCATCAGAAACACCTGGGGATGCCGGACAAGAGACCGGCCGATGGCAACTCTCTGCCTCTGACCTCCGGAAAGCTGCTTGGGCTTCCGGTTCAGCTCTGGAATCATTTCTACGATTTCCGCCGCTTCCATAACCTTTTCATGTATTTCATCTCCTCCGGCATGGCGGATAATGAGGGGAAATCCCATATTTTCATAGACAGTCATATGACCCAGAAGAGCATAGTTCTGGAAGACCATGGCTATATCTCTGTCCGCTGGAGCAATACTGTTGATTTTTTTACCGTTCAGAATTAGATCACCGTCGGTGATTGTTTCCAGTCCGGCAATCATACGGAGCATAGTGGATTTACCGCAGCCGGAAGGTCCGACAAAAACAATAAACTCACCCTTCTCTATCTCCATTGAAAAGTCTCTGACAGCATGAACACCGCCGGAATATATTTTATTGACATTTTTAATACTTAAATCAGCCATCTTTTATTCCTATTGATTCCTCAGTTTTGTATTGATAATCGATAAGACTCCGCTGGAAAGACAGATCAGAGCCGAAACAATTAAAGCTGTATTCAGAAGGAAAAAAGCCGTTCCTTCATAATTATTGACAGTGAAGAGGATTCGGCTCATCTGGAATACTCCTGTAACAATGGCCACATACCCCCAGGGAAGACTGTAGATCTGCAGTTTGACAGCAATAAGGAATCCCAGCAGAAGCATCACAATGGTAAGCATCACAAAACCTCCGGAACGGCTGTCCGGTTCCATGGCATTGAGAATAAAGATGGAATAAACCGTGTTGAGAGCAATAAACAGAAGAGTCATCAGATAGGGTGTTTTATTCTTCTGATACTTAAACTTTTCACTTCTTTTCACTTCAGAGCTCCTTCTTTTCTGCTGCGGAGAAAGTTGAATCCTGTGACAGCGGCCAAAAGAACAGAAAGAGCGATGGCCAGGCCGAATAGGATGCTGATCAGACTGAAAGGGACAGTTGAAGGCACTGTACCTTCAAAACCTGAAAAATCGATTTGACTCATTGCATTGATAAAATAACTGTTTGTTGAAAAAAGAGTTATTCCATTAACTATATTTAGAAGGGCTATAATCAGAGTAAATCCGACACCGAACAGGCCCGCAGTTTTCTTGTTTATATCAAAAGGGAAAAGGAAAAGAGAAAGCACAAGATAGATCAGACTGGAGTTGAACAGAACGTTGTTCAGAATCTGCAGGTTTTTGAACAGATCATACATTTCATCATTGCCGTCCATAAATAGAGTAAAAAAGTCTGTCATAAATCCCAGCGCCAGAATCAGGAGAATCGAGGACAGAATAATCATTGAGTAAACCAAAAAAATTTGTAACCGTATTGTTTTTTTCATTGTAATTCCCATTGGATACCAGCAGAAGGGAAGGAATCCTCCCTTCTGCTGGCTCAACTATTCTGATGTTAGTTTCCCGCCATCATGCGGTCATAAGCGCCCTTATAGACATCCAGATATGTATCAATTCCGGACTCTTTATATAGTTCACCCAGCTCAGCGGCAGAACCGACGGCACCGTCGGCACCCTTGATATAGAGGAACATCTTTTCAACAAGCCCCTCACCGCCAATAGCAGTGGTTTCAACTTTGGCTACTTCCTGTTCCTTGAGGGAAATAAGGGGGGGCATCATTCTGAAGTAATCATTTTCCGCACCATAGGAATTGGTCAGAACTTTGGCATCGTTGTAGAGCTTCCAGGCTTTCAGGCCGTTTTCAGAAGTGTACTGCATTTCAAAACCGATCTCTTTCTGATATCCCACAGACAGGAGTGATCCCATAAAGTCTCTGAGGAATCCTGAAACATCACCGTTTTTATATTCTCCTGCAGCATCAAACATCCACTGGTCAAACTCAGGATACATATTGCCGTCGGAACCTTTGTAGGTATCTCCTGCTTTGCGTCCATCGGGAATAGAGTAAACCTGAACATCGCTTCCTTCAGGTGTAAACATGTAGTTGAACAGGGCCAGAGCAGCGTTTCTGCTCTTCTCATCGGCGGCGGCTGAGATAGACCATCCGTCAGATTTAATAGCTCTTGTATTTTCAATATAGTGGATAAATTCATTAACACCGGCTTTGCTGACAGTTGTTACCGGAGGCAGAATACTGTTGATTTTGTCACTCCCGGCAGTGGTTGAAGCAATCCAGTCAAAAGTCATGAAACCGAATTGTTTCTGTCCTTCTGTGTCATCAGCAAAATACATGCTTTTCCTGAACTCGTCTGTATTGACTTCTCTGTCGGCAAACTCGGAATGGAGAAGTCCTTCGTCAAACCACTGCTTAACATACTCCACTTTACTCAGGAACTCATCATCAGCGTAGGTGTAGATCATTTCACCCTTTTCATTTACAACGAGTCTTGAAGTATAGGTATCGGAACCGTGTACTTTCTGGCCGTCAAAGTAGTTGAGCATTCTCAGGACATCTTCTCTGTATTTTGACTTTCTTACAAAGTAGGGAGAGATTTCAGCGCCGGGGACAACTTTACCGGTAGACACTTTTGAAAGCGTGTTGGGAGAGAGTTCTACGACACGCCAGAGAGCAACCAGCTCATCGATATCATACTGCGCTCCCAGACCGACATAGAGATCAGAAGGTCTGGCCAGATCGGGGTAGGTCTGGGCGATGTAGTCCTTCAGAACGGAAAGAGCATCTGCCTGAGCAAGCACTCCGCCTTTGGCTGCAGCATTCTGCAGGTCGATAACATTGGAAGAGTGACGGTTCCAGTACCCTTCATAGGCGACATTCAGAGTATTGGACTCTGATTCCAGAACGTCTTCGGAGTCCAGAAGGGAGGTTATCCAGTCGGTTCTTGCATTGTAGACTCTGGCGTAGTTTCCGATTTCAGCAATATAGGGAAGATGGTAAATGCCCCCGTCATGAGCGGTTATAGCCTTGGCTACGCTTGGATTTTTCTCCAGGTAAGCTTTGAGGTCGGGCATGTAGTCCATGTAGTCTTTCAGGTTGATAAAATAACCCTGGGCGCCGTAGTTCATCAGAAAGGAAGCAATATTACTTCCGCCGCCTCCGAATACTGTGGCCTGATCAAAGCCTGTAGCAGCAGCAATCTCTACCATTTCTTTCGGTTTCTGATCCTGAACTGTAACATCTTCAATTTTAAAGCCCAGTGCCTTTTCAATAAACTGCCATGTCGGTTTCAGATCTCCCTGGGATACGACGGTTCCGTCGGGGAGTTTCAGAGGGGTCGACTTCTGATAAGTCATTGTCCGGGCATTGTTGCCCATGGCAAAATTAATTTTGAGAGAATCTGCATACTCCAGATCCCCCAGAGCAACTGCCTCAGCCTGGGAATCAGCAGTTACACTGCTCCCTTTGGCACTGTCGGGCAGATCGGCTTTTACACAACCGCTGAGTCCGAGAACCAGAGCCAGGACAGTCAGTAACAAGATAACTTTTTTCATAAAATCCTCCGTTTACATATTTCCAAAATACAGCCTGATGCCGTATTAAAAGAACAAATCAACCTTTTACTCCGCCCATATTTACACCCTTGGAAAAATACTTCTGGATGTAGGGATAAATAATGAGAACCGGAATAATAGAACACACAAGAATGGCATAGATATAGGAATCCGCCGCGTAGGGCAGAAGATCGCCCATATCGTCAATCATGGACTGATAGTTTTCCACCAGAATCCGCATGTAAACCTGCAGGGGGAGTTCCATAGGATCTGTCAAAAGGATTCGAGCCCAGAAGTAACCGTTCCATCTGGTGGTGGCATAAAACAGGGTTACAGTGGCCAGTGCCGCCTTGGACATGGGCAAAAAGATCCTGCCCAGCAGCTGAAATTCATTAACACCGTCCACCAGCCCTGCTTCTTCTATCTCCTGAGGGATCGCACTGAAATAGTTCCTGAGCAGGATAATATTATAAGCCTGAACCCCGAAGGCAATCACAATACCCCAGCGGTTATTCACATTCATATTCACATAGTTGAGATACATGGGGATAATCCCCGCATTGAACCACATTGTAAAAACGACAAAGAGGTTAAACTGTTTTCTGAAGAGCAGCCGTTTTTTTGTGAGGACATATGCGCCCGTTACAGAGACAAACATACTCCAGGCTGTGCCGAACACTGTATAAAACAGTGTGTTTATATAAGAAATCCAGAATCCTTTGTCATCAAAAATCAATTTGTAGACCTGAAAATTCAGATCCTTTGGCATAAAAACGACCCGTCCGGCTTCATACTCGATTTTACCGCTGATAGAGGCTGAAAAGGCATACACAACTGGATACAATGCCATAAGGGCAAATACCCCGATCAGGATATGAGCTATGGTTTTAAATATAATTTCACTTCTGCTTAATCGATCCATAATTCTGTTTTCTCCTACCAGAGTGAGGTTTCCGACACTTGCCGGCTGATAAAATTGGCACCCATTACAAGGGCAAATCCAATGAGGGCATTAAACATTCCCGCTGCAGCTCCCAGGGCGGAATATCCCCCTTCAAGCCCGACTCTGAAAACAAAACTGGACAGGACATCGGCTGTTTCATAGGTGTTTTCGTTATAAAGCAGGATGATCCGTTCATATCCGATGGAAAGCATTCTTCCGATACGCAGAATGATCATAATAATCAATGTGGGGGCCATGCCCGGAAATGTGACATAGCGGATCTCCTGGAGTTTGTTTCCGCCGGAAACCTTTACGGCTTCATAAAGCACGGGGGAGATCCCCATAATGGCGGCAAAATATACGATTGAGTTATACCCCGACTCTTTCCAGATTCCGGTAATTATAAAAAGAGGTCTGAAATAGGAGGCCGTCTGAAACAGTTTTGTTCCTTCAGGAACAATATTCAGCTGATAGAGCAGATTGGCCAGAACCCCGGTATTGACCTCTCCATGATACATTAGAGTCAGCATCAGACCGGTTATGGTTACTTCCGACAGGAAGTGAGGCAGATAGGTAAAGGTCTGGGCCACATTCCTGACAACCTTGTTTCCCATCTCACTGAAAAACAGAGCCAGAATGATGGGAATGGGAAAACCGAATATCAGCCCGTAGAGACTGATCAGAAAGGTAGAACGGAAAGCTCTCCAGAAAGTGGCGGAGAATGGTCCGCTGATCAGTGTTTTAAAATTGGTAAATCCGACCCAGTCACTCCCCATGACCCCCAGGTTGGGCTGATAATTTTTGAAGGCAATCAGCAGTCCCGCCATTGGTTTGTACATCCACAGCAGATACCAGACAACCATGGGCAGAAGAAGGAGATAAAGTCTCCAGTCAACCTTGATTTCCCTCAGGTAATTTATAACTTTATAATCAGATTTAATTTTCGAAGGCGTAATATCCTTTTTCAAACTAACAGATTTTTCTGACATCTTTTACTATCTCCTTTTCTGTTTCGATCAGAGTCAGTTTTGATTCGTATGTTTTCCCTGCATATGAGAAAGAACTGCCGGTAGAGTAGAACAGGATTTCCGAAGAGCTGTTGTCTTTATGACTGAGCTGAACACCATAGGCTCCATCCAGCTCAATTTTCTTGACAATGATCTTTCCACCTTCAGACTCTCCGGGAATCAGTACTGTGAGGAAACTCATCCTTTCAGTCTTTACCGTGTTACTGATACAGAGCCCCTTCATATGATTCTCAGTAAATTTATCCGGCTCCTGGGTGGTCATAACCGCCCGGACAGTATTCTCTTTCATATCGTATGAGACTTCTTTGTCAGAGAAGCTGTAGAGAGACAGCCGGGCATTGTTCAGGGAATAGAAAAACTGATCATTCCTGACTTCAGGAAACAGATCACTGTACATCTGCCAGGTGTAGGTATGAGCCAGATCACTGTCCAGTTCATCAGCCACAAAGAACCAGGATTTTCCACTATTGATAAAATGGCGCTTAAAACTATTAAGCTTCAGACTTTTCTGATAGACTTTTGCACTTTCCCCCCTGACATAGGAGAAATTGTCTTCAATGACGCACTCTTCAATTTCTGCGGTCATATCCCGACTATAGTTTTTCCAAATATTATTCTGACCTTCATCTTCATAACCTTTCCCGTCCACAAGGACTACATTGTGATCAGAAGCTTTCACGGTTCTGTTATAGCCGTCATCGATGGCTATAAATTCTCCTCCTGTATGAAGCAGAAAGGAGTTGTTATCGGGATGCTGATGGGAGAGGCCAAAGCAGTTGAAATCCTTTTCATCCTTGAATTTCCACAAAAGATCCCATTGTTTTTTTCCGCCGGGACGGGAGCATTTAAATGAAATGCTTGTAGCATCCCTCTCCCAGGAGGAACGGTGGACAAAAAGTCCCAGATCATCAAAAAAGCGGACAGCCGGGAGAGTTGAAAATTCCTCCTCCTTCACTGAGTCATCATAAAAGAGCATCTCAAAAAAACATTCCGGGAGTATACCGGGCTTTACTTTAGATTGGGCTTCGGACTCAAGAAGTTCATCCCGAACGAGATTTCCCAGTTTCTGGGCGTGGCCATTACGGTATTCCGCTGCGGTTTTGTAGTAAATGGCTGTGGAATGACCGCTCCGTCTGTCATGGGCGTCACCGAAGTTGATCTGCTCCTCCAGATTAGGGGCGGACTGATACAGGCGGTAGTAAAACGTGTTCTTAAGAAAATCACAGTTCCTGAAGTAGTCGATCCCTTCCCGCTCCTTCAGCAGATGGGCATAGATAAAGAGCCACATAGCCCCATAACGCCAGTAGACAACACCTTCATAATCACTGCCGTCATCGGGCATGACGGAATATACGACCTCAAAGTTTTCTTTGGCAGAATCGATCCAATCCTGTACAGCCGGCTCTTCACTTATCAGAGCATATCCGGATGCGGCAAGACCGGTCATATTGATCCAGTTATGGTTCTGCCAGTAGTTGGTAGACCAGCCGGACCCTTCGGTTCTGACTTTAAAATCATACATTCTGCCACCCTGCAGAAGGATTTTCTCTTTGACAATTCTGACCTCTTCATTGTTCAATTCATCTTTAATCCAGTCATAAGTCAGTCCCATGCCAAAAAGAATCCAGGCGGCAGAGAGATCCACATCCACAAGATGGGCATTTCCCCAGTGGGGGTAGCCGACACAGGTAAAGAGCCATCGCTTGGCTTCTTCCAGATACTTCCTGTCTTCGGAGAGGATAAAGGCCAGAGAGAGATTCGCCATGGCAATGCCCATAAAAGTGGTACTGGAAGGAGGATGTACAGCATCCAATGCCTGCCCGAAGTAACTCTCACAGTGATCAATCAGTCTTTTGTAAACAGCACTCTTTGAATCTGAGCAGTCAGCTTTTAGCCTGTTTAGATCCTGATCAATAAAAATTAAGTCTCTCAAACCTTCTCCTTTACGCATATACGTAACGAATACGCTATATTAAACTAAAAAAAACCGGATTACCGGTATCCCAGGGAGCGGGACACAGCCATAGCCGCTTCTTTCACATAAGTTCCCAGAAGATCCCGGTCTTCATCTCCCTTGTACAGACCGCTTATACTTAATGCGGCAACAACTTTTTCCCTGTTGTCAAATACAGGAGCACCCACACAGAAAAGGTGATCATTCTGCTCCCTGTCATCCACGGCATATCCCCTTGCACGAACATCTTCGAGCTCCCGGATCAGACTGTTAAAATCTGTAACCGTTTTTTCTGTCTTTTGGATAAGCTCTTTATCCCGAAGTTTATCCAAAAGAGTATCCGTGTAGGCCAGAAAAGATTTCCCCAGCGATGTGCAATGCAGATTGGTTCTGCTGCCGATTGCACAGGTAGCAACAAGAGTCTCTTTGGGCTCATACTTATATATATAGGTAATTTTACCGTTCACCTCTTTACCCAGAAAAACTGTCCTGCCGGTCTTCCGGCTCAAATCTTCAATAACATCCTTAGCTTTATCAATCAAAGATGTATTGGCAATAAATGTATTTCCGATGAAATAGGCCTTTACACCTATTCCATAGATTTTACTTCTCTCATCCAGAAGCTCAATCATCTCTTCATCGAGCAGAGCTTTTATGATGTCACTCGCACTTGTCACTGGAATATCCAGGATCGCCGAAATCTCTGACAGAGAGAGACCTTTGGGTTCATTGGCGATCACTTCAAGAATCTTTATTGTGCGGACGGCTGCTCTACTTTTCTTCATCATTCCATAATACCGTAACTCTTTCGTATATGCAAATTATAAACAATAAAGTTCATATTTCATTTTCCTGTAAAACATTACCACTGGTACTACAAACCTCTTTTTTTCTTAAATAGGGAGGAATACAGTATAAATAGAGCAATACAGCTCCCAGAACAGCAATCATATTGGATGCAAACATGGTATACCAGACTCCGTAAGCTTCCAGTGACGGCAGGAAAAACCTGAACAGGAGAATTCCGGGAATTCTCAGTCCCCAGAGCCTCAGAAGATTAATTCCCAGAGTCAGTTCAGTACGCTGGAAACCATTAAAGATTCCGCTCAAGGACTGAAAAATACTCCAGGCAATCAATGCCCAGGCCATCAGACCGGAATAAATCTTCACATGAGCGAGAATGCTTATATCCCCTTTTGATAGAAACATTCCCAGGGGTTCTCTCAGCATAAGGATACAAACAGCTCCTGCCAGGCCGAACACAAGGGCAAAAAGCATTCCGTAACGAATGGTCTCTCTTATACGGTGGACTGCTTTTTTTCCCCAGTTCTGTGCAATAAGGGGAATCATTGCCTGTCCAATCCCTGTAGCCGGGGAGTAAAAGATCGAATTGATCTGATTCCCAATGGCAAATGCAGCCACCACCTGATACCCATAGGGAGCGATGAGTGCATTGATAAGCAGAAAACCGAACTGAGTGCTGCCGTGTGATAGTGAAAGAGGTACTCCCGTTCTGAATATGGCTTTCCAGGCTCTGAAATTCAGTACACGGTCTGTCAGCTTCAGAGAAAGGTAAAAATCATGCTCAGAACGATGATAATCCACCACAATATAGACAGACTGGATGACCTGAGTCAGAAAAGTGGCATAAGCCAGACCCTGAACTCCCACATTCAGCAGCAATACAAACAGGGCGTTCAACAGGGCATTTCCTACAACCCCCAGAAAAGCCAGTTTTGTTATGATTGCCATCTTTCCCTGTGATTTATAGAAAGTCATATACAACTGAATGATCATGGCAAAAGGAATACTGTATATCAGTATGCCTGTATAGAGAGCCGTCTGCTGAAGAAGATCACCTCCTATTCCCAGTGCTTTCAGGACATCATTAATAAAGAAAATCCCGAGTATTGAAATAAACAATGCAATTACCAGTACAATCGAGCGCAGCTGATACGCATAATCCGATGCCTGTTCTTTGTCTCCCTCTCCGATTGAACGGGCAATAAGACCAACTCCACCGGTAATCAATCCAAAGCCAAGGGCCTGAATGACCTGAAACAGAGGACCTACAAATGCAACAGAGGCAACCTGCAGACCACCAAGCCGTGAGGCAAAGATCATATCCACAAAACTGTATGATGTTCGAAGAAGACCAGCGGTCATCACTGGAAGCGAAAGCCTGGGAATCAGACTTTTTACCGGATCATTCAACAAATCAACACCAGTTTTCATCAACATCTATTGCACTATAATGCTCAAATAATCAGAAATAAATGGAATATCCTCAGAAATTCTTATACTATTGTATTAATGCCAATACAACCCAAACCGATTTTCGATAAATATCTCAAAGATCCCAGCTTTGCTGATTCCTATTTCAGAGATGATCTAATTAAAAGTACGGATCGGATTCTGAATGTTAACTTCAACGGAGTTTATCACCGGTTCTCAGTTGAGAGACTGACTGTAAGAGAATTCAATTCTCACGCATACAGACAGTTCAAACATATTAAAACATTCAGCAATCAGTCCTTCAGGATTGTACTTTACCTGCAGGGACGCAACAGCGTTTATATTAACGGAGAACTGACAGACCTTCCGGAAAATACTCTTTTTCTCTTCGGTCCCGGAGAACAGGTAAGCATTAC
>JAQQAM010000061.1 GCA_028532905.1 Spirochaetales bacterium | reverse complement strand
GCGGGCGGGAATGCAGACAGGGCAGGAGGAGTAGGCGTTGCTGAAGCTCACACCCCGTTTGACCAGACGGTCCAGGTTGGGGGTCCTGATCTTATCATTCCCCAGAGCCGAGATACAGTCAAAGCGGAACTGGTCGCACATTAAATACAGTATATTCGGCTTTTTCATCTTTCTGTTATGGTGAAGCGTGCAAAACAGTTACCCATGGCTCCGTGCCGGGGAGCAAAGGGACACATGGCAAACTTAATCTGTGAGTTATACTCATGGACAAAATGAGAGCTTTCTATTGCCTGTCTTGCTCCGGTGTAGATATCCACCCACTCTCCTTCGACCTTGTACTTGTCAAAGTCCAGAGTAAAGCCGAAGCGTCCGGCAGTGTCGGTGAGAAGCATATACTCATTTCTGTCGATATGTTTTGCACAGGCCTGCTGGGTTCTGACCTGCAGGTTTTCCTCGGACCTGGCCGTGAAATTCCACCAGTCGAAGCTGTTGAAGTAGTCCACAAGCAATTTTGAGCCTTCCAGTCCACGTGGTCTGTCATTCACACGGATCACATCCCAGGATGAAAAGGTGTAGTAGTAGCAGATGGGAGATCCGGCAATGGCCAGTTCCCAGGTGACACGCATAAGGTTTTCATAGGTATGGGAACTCTCAAATGTCTTATCATCCAGAGTTTTGCCGCTTTCATAAGTATATTCAGCACAGAATACCGGTTTTTTTCCCTTTTCTATTTCTCTGAGGGTCTTGGAGTAATAATCATGTTTGAGCTGCATTGTGTAAAAGTCGAGTAGTTCATCGAAAGACTCGTCATACTGTACCAGTTTGTCGTCATGTACAGTTATCAGTCTGTTGTAGCTGTCTTCTGTTTTTATCTGCTTTACGATAGTACGGATATGGTCCTTGTTGATCCTCAGGTAGGCTTCTTTACAGTAGTCCCAGATCACATTGGGGAATGCCTGGTAACGGCGTGTAATGTAGGAAACATACTCTGCTTCTTCGGGAGAACCTTCTGCAGGATAGCTGTTTCCTTTGTTCCATACAAAGTAGTAAAGGTGTGCTACAAGATCCAGATCGTACATAAAGTGCATCAGATCATCAAAACGTTTATAGAACTCGGGGTTGATACAGGAAAAATCGGGATGCTCATTGCTGCCGCCCCAGTTGAAGAGGGGAGGAGGTACCAGACGGCCCGGAGTTCCCTCTTTGGTCCAGGCACAGGTGTGGGCATACACATTCATGGCAATGGAGTTGAACCTGTTTTCCTTGATGTTGATGAGGAAGTTTCTGGCATCCTCTTCATTGTCCATCCAGAGGGCGAAGAGCCAGTTGCATTCATACATACTCATAAAGTAGGGCTTGTCGTTCTGTGTAAAAATAGGCCTGGCTTTATAGGATGTGACATCAACAGGATAGCGTGTTTCGGAGTCAATCGCACAGATCACCGAGCCCGTCTCCAGCTCACCAGCCGAGCCGGTAATGGTGAAGTCCCATTCTCCCTCTTCGGGAAGGGAGTAGCGGATAGTCTGCTGTCCCGGTTCTTGCTCAAAACCTTTAAGCAGCAGTTTTGTCCCTTTCTCTTTATGGACAAAGGTTCCTGTCAGAGGGGCGGATTGTTCCTCCCCTGCAGACCCAAGGGTTATATCGTATGGTTTGTTTAAGGTAACAGTTTTCATTTATAGCCTCGAATTAGAATGATGAAGGTAGAAAGAGTACAATTTCAGGAATGTAGGTTATCAATAGCAGAACAACAATCATTACCAGAATCATAGGTATAATCTCTTTGATGATCTTCATCAGTGATACACCCGAAATCGCAGACGTCGTAAAGAGCAATGATCCGTAGGGCGGCGTTGACAGACCGATCATAATGTTCAGAACGATCACAACTCCCAGGTGAACCAGATCGATGCCCAATGCCTGAGCAGAAGGGATAATCACAGGGACGAATACAACCATAATAACGATGGCATTCATAAAACATCCCAGGATCAGGAAAACGATGTTGATCACAAAAAGAAAAACAAATTTGTTCGCTGTAAAATCCAGGAGAAACTGGGAAATGATAAAAGGAACCTTCTCATAGGTTATGATGTAGGAGAAGGGAAACGCTGCTCCCAGAAGGATGGCGGTCATTCCTGTCATTTTTGCAGAATCAGTCAGAATCTTGACAAACTCTTTAAAATCCAGGGATCTGTAGAGAATAAAGGAAATCACAAGAGCCCAGACGCCCGCCAGTGCACCGGCTTCTGTTGCTGTAACAAATCCGGTATAGATACCCATCAGCAGGATAATGGGAACCAGAAGGGCGGGAATACTTCGAATGGTGAGAAATATCCAGCTCTTCAGGGTGATATCAATCCGTTCGCTGGGGTAGTTTCTTTTCTTGGCAATATAGGCAACATAAGCCATCAGGGCAATGGCCAGCAGGACGCCTGGAGTAATTCCTCCCAGGAACAGAGCGCCGACAGACACCCCGGAGGTGGTAGCATAGAGCACCATAGGAATGCTGGGAGGGAAAATGGGCCCGATTGTGGCAGAAGCGGCTGTAATGGCACAGGAAAATCCGTCATCGTAGCCTCTTTTTCTCATGGCATCAATTTCCATCATACCCAGTCCGGCAACATCGGCATTAGCCGCTCCGGTCATTCCGGAAAATATGAGAGACGCCAGAACATTCACATGGCCTAATCCGCCTTTCCAGCGGCCTACCAGGGTCTGGGTCCAGTAAAAAAGTTTATCTGTGATTTTCCCGCTGTTCATCAGGTAGGCAGAGAAGACAAACATGGGGATGGCAATCATCACATACTGCACATACATCTGACTGCAGAAGAGGCTGGCAACCAGATCCACTGTGGCACCCCGTCCGGGTGCAAAAATAAAGTAGGCAATAGATGACATCATCATAGTGATGCTGATAGGCAGTTTGATGACAAACCCGACAACAAAAAGAATGAAAAATATGGTTAATGGGAGATTCAAGATTCTGCTCCTCCGTTTTTTAGGGCTTTAAGTTTTTTAATGCTGGAAATGAGTTTTCTGGTGTACTGGAAAATGATTCCCACAAGAAAATACATGTATACAGAAAAGATCACGCTTTTCCGGAAAGGAAGGGTGTCGGACATTTCAAAGTTCATGAAGATTATGTAATCCAGACTGGGTTTAAAGGATATGGAAAAAAGAACCACCACCAGCACACTGCCAATGATGTCAAAAATGATTTTTCTCATTTCACTTCCGTTGTTATAGACTGAATCGAACTTGATGTTTTCATCAGTTCTGTTGGCATAAAGACAGCCGAATACAGCAATCCAGAGAAAAAAGAGCAGAGAGAGTTCATGCCCCCACAGGATGGCTGTAAAAAAGTATCTGTAGATAACATTTATAATAAAGACAAGAAATAAAGCGGCAAACATGATGGATGCAAGACCCTTTTCCAGTTTCTCCATTCCAAAGTCTAATTTATCAAAAACAATTTTTAGCTTTTTCATTAATAATCCTAAAATAAAATATCCAGGGGCATTTACCGCCCCTGGAATAAATCACGTATACCAGACCTGATTAGAAGCTCTTGACTGCTTCGTAATAGTCCCAGTTCCATGTTTCAGAAACATCAGTCTTGTTTTTATAGAAATCATCAGCATAATCCATGAAGGCCTGCTTATCGGGAGTTACAATTCTGATGCCATTGGCGGCAAACTCTTCTCTCAGCTTCTTTTCTGTTTCCAGGAAAGTTTTGGTTGTGAAGTCTGTACCGATTTTGGTTGCTTCCTTAATCCATCCTTTCTGTTCTTCTGTGAAAGTGCTCCAGCGCTCTGCGTTGGCAACAAGGTGCAGGTTCCATACAACGTGGTCAGTCAGAACAAGCTGATCGATCACTTCGTCAAAGGAGTTGGCTTTTGTAGTCGGAAGAGCGTTGTCTTGCCCGTCTACAACTCCGGTTTTCAGAGCCATAAACACTTCGTTGAGAGAGATGGGAACAGGGTTTGCTCCCAGTGCCATGGCAAGAGCCGCCCAGGAAGGACTGCCGGGCATTCTGAGTGTAATGTTATTCAGGTCTTCGGGTTTCATGACATCGGGAACTTTTTTGGCAAGACTGACTTCTCTTGTTCCGACATAAGCAGTACCCAGGACAGTCACACCGATTTTTTCTTCAACATCATCAAAGATTTCCTGACCGATTTCACTGGCATAAAAATCCTGAGCATGCTGAGCATCGCGGAAGAGGTAGGCCGCCTGAAACATACCCAGGTAAGGTGTTTCAGGATAGCTGCCCATGCTGAAACCGGCAAAATCTACTTTTCCTGCCTTAACAGCGGCTAGCAGGTTGGAGGCGCCATAAAGCTGACCACCGAAAAAGCAGTCTACCTTCATGGTTCCGCCGGACAGAACTTCCAGTTCATCGGCGAATTTCTGAAGTCCCTGAGCCCAGGGGTCAGCCGCCGGATTGGCCAGGGCCAGTGTCAAAGTGGTTACGTCAGAGTCACTGCTTTCCTGGCTTCCTTCAGCGAAGACAGCAGTTGTACAAAAAGCTGCAATAAAGAGTGCAATAATTATTCTTTTCATATGAGATTTCTCCTTTAAGGAATTTGTATGAAAATATTCTATAATCGATTATGTGATTTGTAAAGTTTTATTTGTGTTTTTATTATGATTGTTTAAAGACTTGTTATATAAGTAATTATATTTTATTTCGTTTTCTGGCGTATGTTAGATTGTCGATTATAATGAATTTTTTGTATACAAATTACGAGCGGTTTCTCAGCTTGAAAGAGGGGCTATTGGGCCTTGAGGTCTCAGTAAGGCTGTTAATGGAAAAGCGTTTGTGTATAATCGACAATTTTACCTGATGGTACGTTCTTTTTAGAGATTATGTACTGTTGCAAAAAAGGCAGATTCAGTTTGTTATTGTCATTTTGACGTGTCTATG
>JAQQAM010000060.1 GCA_028532905.1 Spirochaetales bacterium | reverse complement strand
GGATTACCCTGTTGAGACCCGTAAGGAACTGGAAACCTTCATAAAACGCCATCCCCGTAAAACTGAAGCCCGGCTTCTGAAAATCCGCTATTTTCCGGAACAGAAGGGTGCTGTACAGTATCAGGCTGAAATCTGGGATTTGTTCAATGCCGATGTTTCCAACGAACAGGTCACCCGGTTTCTCCTCTGGTATCTCTCCGGTGTGGGTGATACAGACAGTATGAGGATCGTTCTGGAGCGTTATCAGGGGGATGAAGAAGAACCTCCCTACTGGCATCATTTCTATCAGTCCGTTATTGCCCTCAATGCTTTTGATCTGGAAACGGCTGCCAGAGAGATGGATATGGCTTACGCCGCCGGTGACAGCTGGCTGTTTTCCTACAACAAGGCTGTTCTGGCCGTTGTGAGAGGCGATGTCCTGACGGCGGAGAATCTTCTGGAAGAAGCTGCCGATCAGCTTCAGGAGAAAACAACTATTTTCGGAAAAAACAGCTATCTGTCCAGAATCCTTTATGAAAGAGCGCTTCTCCTGGTTGAACGTGAGGAGTTTGAGGCGGCCGTAAGCCTTCTGGAGAAAGCGGTAGAGCTGGACGGGATGAATATCCGTGCCGGTACAGTTCTGAACAGAATCAAATAATAATCAAGGACCATAACAATATGATTAGGCTGAAAAATGAAAAGCAGATTGAAGGAATCAGAAAATCCTGTAAACTGCTGGCCGAGCTGTTTGCAGAGCTCGAGCAATATATCGTCCCCGGTGCCAGTACATGGGATATAGACCGGATTGCGGCAGAGTTCATCAAAAAGAACAAGGGGATTGCCGCCTTCAAGGATTACGGCGGATTTCCCGGTTCCATCTGCGCCTCAGTGAACGATACGGTTATCCATGGTATCCCTTCAAAGAAAGAGATTTTGAAGGAAGGTGATCTTTTCGGGGCTGATATAGGTATCAATCTGGACGGTTATTTCAGTGACAGAGCCTATACGTTTCCTGTAGGCAGGGTATCGGAAGAAGCGGCTCTTCTTCTGGAGCGAACCGAAAAGGCTTTATACAAAGGAATAGATGCGGCTGTTGCCGGGGGACGGATCAAGGATATCGGTAAGGCCGTTACATCCTATATCGAACCCTTCGGATACGGTATTGTTCACTCTTTCTGCGGGCACGGTGTGGGGCTTGATGTGCATGAGGAACCCCAGGTTCCCAACAACTATCCCTCCAGGGGCATGAATCCCAGGCTGAAACCGGGTATGGTTCTGGCTCTGGAGCCAATGATTAACCTGGGTTCTGCAGATGTTGATATTCTGGATGACGACTGGACCGTGAAACCGGTGGACAGATCACTGTCGGCCCATTTCGAACATACCATTGTCATTTTAAAGGACAGAACAGAAATTCTGACAACACTTTAAGAAAAATGTAACCCCCTGAATTCTCTCAGTGTTTGATAATTAGATACATCTAATACGTATAGGAGTACAACTATGGCCAGTAAATACAAAACAATGGCAGTTGCCTTTTTCAGTACTATTGCAGGGTTTGCGCTCTGTTTGACGTTATACACATTTCTTCCGGCAGTGAAACCCGCACAGGAGGTGCATGCCGCACCCAATACCGCAGAAATGACCACTATGGAGAATTTTCAGAACACCTTCCGGAAGGTGTCGGCCGAATCTCTTCCCTGGGTTGTGGAAATTGATGTTGTAGAAGTGACAACCAGAAACTCCCAGTCGGGAAATGGCATTCCCTGGAATTTCTTTTTCGGTAATCCCCAGCAGAACGGAGAGGAAGAAGGAGAGGAGAGGGAGTATAGGAATCCCGGTCTTGGTTCCGGATTTATTGTCAGACAGCAGGGTGACGAATACTATGTGGTTACCAACAATCATGTAGCCGGTAAGGCAGATGAGATCTCCGTCAAAATGGATAACGGAGATGAATATGAGGCCGAACTTGTGGGAGCAGACCCGCGGAAGGACCTGGCTCTTTTAAAATTCAGCTCTAAAGAGAAGCTTCCAGTGGCAACCCTGGGTGATTCTGATTCTCTGTATGTGGGAGACTGGGTTCTGGCTATTGGAAGCCCCTTCGGGTTTAAATCGTCTGTGTCTGCAGGAATTATCAGTGCTCTGGGACGTCAGAACGGTCCTGACGGTAACATTAATGATTTTATACAGACAGATGCCGCCATCAATCAGGGGAACTCCGGCGGACCTCTGGTGAATATGAAAGGTGAAGTTGTGGGTATCAATACCTGGATCACCACCTCCACAGGCGGAAGTATCGGTCTGGGATTCAGTATTCCCATTAACAATGTGAAACGGACTATAGAAGATTTTATTGAGCATGGAGAGGTTCAGTATGGATGGCTTGGTGTGAGCATCGGTGATCTGTCTGAAGAGGTCGCCCGGGATATGGGAGTGGATGCTGAGAAATCAGGTGCTTTTGTCTTCCAGGTTTTCAGCAACTCTCCGGCTGATGACGGCGGTATCCTCCCCGGCGACTATATTCTTTCTGTCAACGGTGTGAAGGCAACAGACAAGAACCATCTGACCCGTATGATCGGTGATATGCGCCCGGGAGACCGTGCTGAATTCGTTCTGATCAGAAACGGACAGAAGATGTCAGTGATTGTGGAAATCAAAAAAAGAGCCGAGGAAGAGGAAGTCAAAAAGATGAATAACCAGGCATGGCCCGGTGTTTCCGTATTTCCTCTTGTCGAGAGTCTGAGAACCCGTATGAAACTTGATGAAGATCTGGAAGGTCTTTTTGTTGCTGAAGTTTTCCCGAAGACTGCCATGCAGGTTGCAGGTATTCAGTCCGGAGATATCATAACAGGTGTAAACGGAACCCCCATCAGCACTATGAAGGATTTTTATGAGGCTATTGCATCTGTGGGGAACAGCAGATTCTACATCTCCTTTATACGGGAAGGTCATGATATGGAGACTCCCCGGATCAGGAAAAACTAGCCCTCTGCTCCCGTGAACCATGAGCCCGTCTGATCAGCAGACGGGTTTTTTATTTATCCAGTGTTTTTTGATCTTTTCATATGCAAAAAATCAGATTCCTGTTTATAATGATTCCATAAGGAAGGGGGAGAATTGAAATCTCCCCCTGTCTGTTTTATTAAATAATTTGAGAGAGATGCCATGAATAAACTATTTACTCCCTTTGATGAGATCAGAAATAATGCCCTCAGACTTGCCTATCAGGTTTACAAGGACGGTTTTGTTCCTGATGTCATCTATATCCCCCTCAGGGGAGGGGCATATATGGGGAATGTGTTCAGTGAGTTTTTCAAGCTGGTCAGAAAAAACGAAAGACCCGTCTTTTATGCCGCTGTGGTTGCCAGATCCTATTCTGACATACATAAACAGGATAAAGTCATGATCGACGGATGGACTTATAACCCCGAACATCTGAGAAACGGCGACAAAGTCATGTTTATTGATGATATTTTCGATTCCGGAAAAACCCTGAACCATCTTGTTGAGGTCATCCTTGAAAAAGGAATCCCCCGGGAGGATATCAAGGTGGCCGTTCACGACTATAAGGATGTGAAATTCAAGGAACACCTGCCCATCCAGCCGGATTACTACTGCCGTAAGTTTGAACTGAACAGTGAGGACGATCAGGTCTGGATTCACTATATGAGCCATGAACTGGTAGGGCTTACAAGGGAAGAACAGGATATTCAGTATCTGAACAATGATCCCGGACTGAGTGATGTCTTTGATTTTATAAATTCACTTGATTGAGATGGAAATCTGGCAATAAAAAACCGCCTTCCCTCAGGTATGAGGCAGGCGGTTTTTTTTGCAAATGATTGCAGACAGGTTTATCTGTGTGTTGAACCTGACTAAAGTGCTATTCCTGATACCATTTTCTCTGGTCGTCTGAGGAATCCACCTGATTCATCCACAGACCGGTGGAACTGGTGGTCATATAGACTTTGTTTCTCGTCTGATCGAAAAGGATGGACATGATGGTGGCTTCTTTAAGATCTGTACTGTTGTAATTGGCACTGTGAGAGAATGTATTTGTCTGAATCACCGGTTCATTCCGGTCGGCAAGGTTCAGCTCATAGTATCCGCTTCCATTGTAATAACTGGTGCTGTCGCTGACCACATCTCCCCGGGTGCCCACAAGAATAATATTGTCTACCGTACTCATTCCCGATATATCCGCAAAGAAGGAGAACTGAACATCACTGCTGCCCTGTAGGTCCGTCTGCCAGCTGCCCCAGCTGCCACTGTTATTCAGTTTGTAGAGGATGGAGTGTTCATCTCCGGTTTCCCTTGTGGAGGCCAGGAGGATGTCATTCTGTTCAGAGTAATACACATGGTTGTAGGAACAGCTTCTGCCGGGACTTTCTTCGGTAAAGACAGTGGGGGAGCCTGTTGACGCCCTGTACATTCTGCCGGCTCCATAGTAGTCGATCCCCGATCCAGTTTCATTGATGACCATATAGATTTCACCGGGAGCATCAGCACCGGTTGTGGTAACGCTTCTTACTGTGTATCCGGTTCCTGTGAGGCCGGGAAGAGAGACCAGCGTACCGCTTTCCAGATCTGTTCCGGCATTCAGGGCGGCTCCAGAAGCAAAGTGGTACAGCTCCGAACTCACAATGGTGGAGTTGTCACTGGAGCCGGTATTCCACTTTCTTTCAATACGGGAAATATACAGATCATCACCGGCTGAATACAGGTTCAGCTGGTAAAAATAGTAGTCATCTCCGTCCCCCTGAACCCTCTCGTATTCGAACACTCGGGTCAGTTCATCAGTGACACTGTTGATGTAGTAGAGACCGTTTCTGGAATTGCTGTCATCATCACTGATCACGGTATATAGTCTGCCGTTAAACTCGGCAATCGAAGGAAAAACCGCATTGGAACTGTAACCGGAGGGACGGGGAACCATGTTCCATGGATTCTGCTGAGTGTTGGCGATGCTGTACCACAGCTGTTTGCCGTGGGTTACATAATAATCATTAGCCGTGTCCTCAAAAAGGAGAATCCTGTTGGCGGGAGTATTGGGTTTAAAGTTGTTTGTATCTTCAATCTTCTCTTCATTTTCAAGAGTATAAAAAATGGGGCCTCCCGAACAGGATGCCAGAAACAGAACAATTGGTATTATATAAATCAGTTTTTTCATGAAAACCTCTTAAAAGTTGTAGATTGCCGAGAGAGACACATCCATGAAATTTCCGATGCGGCTGTATTCTCTGTCTTTGTAAATCTGGGGAACCCACCAGTAGCTGGTATTCAGTCCGAAAGACCAGTCCGAGTTGTAGTTCCAGTAGACTCCGGCTTCAGGTTTGAGAATCATATCGACATGAAAATTATCCTGATAGGAGGACATATTGATACCTGCTCCCAGAGAGAGGGGGACAGAAATCAGATTCTGGAAGAACTGAAACTCGTAGGTTCCCTTGAAGGTAATGGGAATCATATAAAAGTTATGATCATTGGGGCTGCTTGAAAAGATGGCTCCCACCTGCAGGCCCAGGATAATATTATTGTTGATATAAGCACCGTAATAAAGAGAGCCGCTTCCGCCCACAGACAGGTTGGTGGATTTAAAGGCTTCCGAGTCGCCCCAGCTCAATGATGGATTGTTCATGAACAGGGGGATGAAAAGACCGGCATTGATTCCGAAGACCTGGTCTCCCATAGAATGATATTCTATTCTGATGTTTTCATTATTTTCATTTTCAGGAGCTTCTTCCGCATAAGAAAGCATTGAAAAAAATAGAAATATCAGCATAAATAGTACGGACGGGGATGAGATTCTGGGTATTTTTCTATCCAATTTTTTCCTCATTCTCAAAATTTGTTTGATGATATCATAGTAACAACAAAGCATCAACGAGGTTACGTTGTGCATCGCAAGAGGGGTAGGTCTAAATTTATGGCAACAATTATTGATGGAAAACAGGTCGCTCAGAGTCTGAGAGAGAAGCTCGCAGACCGGGTTAAGGAAATGAAGAAATCCGGTGTTGTTCCCGGACTGGCTGTGGTTCTGATTGGTGATGATCCGGCAAGCCGGTCGTATGTTACTGCCAAAGAGAAGAGCTGTGATGATCTGGGTATGTATTCCCGGGATATCCGTCTTCCTGAGGATACTTCAGAGGACGAACTTCTCAAGCTGATTGATGAGCTCAACGGTGATAACGCCATTGACGGTATTCTTGTACAGCTTCCTCTTCCGTCTCATATAGATGAGCAGAAAGTAATTGTTGCCATTGATCCTTCAAAGGATGTTGACGGGTTTCACCCCATGAGTGTTGGTAAAATGCTTCTGGAACAGGATACGTATCTGCCCTGTACCCCCAATGGAATTCTGAAACTTCTGGAATATTCTGAAATTTCCACAAAAGGGAAGAAAGTTGTTGTTGTGGGCCGCAGTAATATAGTAGGCAAACCCATTGCTAACCTTATGTTTCAGAAGCAGAGTTTCGGAAATGCCACTGTGACTGTCTGCCATACAGGTACTAAAGACCTTAAAAAAGAAACCCTGGAGGCGGATATTCTGATTGCTGCGGCAGGTCGGCCCGAGATGATTACCGGTGATATGATCAAACAGGATGCTGTGGTTATTGATGTCGGTGTAAACCGTGTGGAAGACAGCAGTAAAAAGAGGGGATACAGACTGACCGGAGATGTGGATTTTGCCGGAGCCAGCGAAAAGGCTTCCTACATTACACCGGTTCCCGGCGGAGTCGGACCCATGACAATTACCATGCTGCTGTTCAACACAGTCAAATCCGCCGCGTCCAGACTGCCCTGAACCTGAATATTTAATAACGGAGAGAGCTCACATCTTTATGAAACGAATTGTACTTTATTATATCCTGCCTTCAATCCTTCTGCTTGTGCTTCTTACGGCAGCTGTGCTGACAGGCAGAAGCTGGAAACAACAGGCCCGTGCCTATGAAAAGCAGATGGAAGCTGCCAGGGAAGAGCTCTCTTTCCTGCGTAATAATCAGGAAATCCTCAGACAGAATTCCATCCAGCTCAGACAGTATATGAACCTGCCCCCCCTGGTTTTTGATGACCCGGCAGCACAGGGCGCATCCGGTGATTCTGATGCGCCGGTATACGGTAATTTTGAGCTGGCAGCCTATGATGCAGTCGCCTTTCTGACAGAACACAATGAGACCCAGGAAGATTTGAAAACCTACAGCCTGATTCTGGAAGACTCCGGGTTCAGCAGCCTTCTGAAACAGATGGGTCTGACATACAGAAAAACAGGGAGTTTCTCGGGAAGCCTGAGTAAAGGTGAGAAGTCCTATTTTACTCTGGAATATGATCAGGAGAGTGAAGACCTCAGTCTGCGGTCCGCTCTGGGAGACGCTGATATAACAGGAGCCCCTTTTTCTGATGATATATCAGAGTTTCTGAAGCAGGAAAGCGCTCATATGGATCAGCTGTACAGTACAGCGGCTGCCCTGAACCGGGAGCTGTTGAGAATTTATCAGGACAGGGATCTGCGGAACGGGCTGAGGGAGCTTCAGCTGCGGCTGGGAAGTCCTGTAGCCGGTAAAGCCGGAGAGGCTGTACCTGTCCTGAGAATTGATGATTCCCGGCTTATGGTGCTGAGTACTGATATTGAAGACAGTACTTTCACAATGAAGGACAGCTCTTTTGCAACCCTTGATGAGTTGAAAACCGGTCTCTGGGAATATGTGACAACACAGGATATCCGGACAGCTTCCAAGGTACAGGATGATCTGGTGGAAGAGGAGATGATCCTTCTTCTGAAGGATCCTGCCTTTCTGCAGAGATTGGAGGACCTGGGGTACCGTCCGGCCGGAACACCCCGGGAAGATAATGATTATATCTATTACGATCTGATCAATTCTGAGGGTACTGCAGACGGATCTCTGGCATTGCAGAAAGAGTTTGCCGAAGTTTACCTCATGGACGGTGATGATATTCCTGTCCGCTCCCTGAGGACTTTTACAGCAGAACACAGACTGACATTCAATTTTCAGCTGGAAGACGAGGCCTCTGTTGAAGACCTTGCCGACTACAGGCTGGCTGAAGGGTCTGAAACCTTTCTGCTGATCGGTTCTCATGAGCATAATGCCGACACAATGATCCTTCTGTATGCCGACAGTGATGCGGGGCAGATGAGGATGCTCAGTGTGCCCAGAGACCTCTATTACAGAGGACAGAAGATCAATGCCATCTACCGGCAGCAGGGACCTGATGCTCTTATGTCGGCACTGTCTTCCATAACCGGTCTGGAGATCAGAAACTACGTCGGTATTGATATGTACGCATTTATTGATGTTGTAAACATACTGGGGGGCATTGATGTCACCCTGGATGAAGCTCTGGTGGATCCCACTTATAAGGTCAGGGAAAACGGCCGCTGGTCGACTCTGTATTATCCTAAGGGAACCCACCATCTGGATGGAATCGCCGCTCTTAGAATTGCCCGTTCCAGACACACCTCATCGGATTTTGAGCGGGCCGTACGGCAGCAGAAGGTTATTGCCGCCCTGAAAGACACCGTTACGGATATGGGTCTGGGAGATATCAATAAAATCTATGATATTGTACAAACCAGCGGTAAATATGTGGAGTCCAATCTCAGTACTGCCGATATGGTAAAATACTTTCTTTCCTATAAAGACTTTGATATAAGCGGTCAGCATGTCATGAATACAGACAATGTTCTGTATGCCACTTATACAAATCTCTACAGGCTAAGTGAAGAAGAACAGAAACAAGCTCTTGAAAATCCCGATTTTTTTAAAGGGGGATGGATTGTTCTTCCAAAGAACAATGATTGGAGTATAATTAAAACATATATCCGTTCTGTATTGATTAACTAAAGCTGACAAGGAGACTGAATATGATGCCCCTGAAATTACTCTGGTACATTCTGATATTAATTTTGCTTTTTACATTTGTCGGACTGAATCTTGGAAATGTATCAGATGTAAATGTCTGGTTTTCCGAATCCGGACAGTTCAAGGATGTTCCCATTGTAATCAGCTTCTTTGTTATGTATATACTGGGTGCTCTTTCTGTTATTCCCTATCTGATCGGCAGCGGACTGAAACAGCAGAAGCAGAAGAGACAGATGAAGAAAGAAAATCTACCGGCTCCTGCTTCTGCCCCGCAGGATAAGAAATCAAAGCGAAAGCTTCTGAAAAAGAAAGTTGATAAAACAACAGGCGCGGAAGAAGAGAAACCTGAAATTATCTGATTCTCTGCCTTTCATTCTCCTGTTCCTGCTCATAACCACCGCTGCCGGAGCATCTGATTTACTGGAGAATGCGTCCCTTCTGGAACGAGAGGGAAGGGGAGATGAGGCCCGGAAACTTTATCTTCAATGGCTCTCACTGCCGGAGAGCAGCAATTCGGAACGATTCGGTCGTATTCTGATCCATACCCTCCGCATGCCCGCCGGGCTGGACGAAGATCTTGATCTGATAGAGAAACACCTGAAACGGGTTGCCTCCCCCCGGGACAGACAGGATATAACCAGAACGGCTTTTATTCTGTCTGAACTGTCGGGGAATTATGAACTTTCCAGCATGTATCTCAAACAGCTCAGGGCAATGGACAGGGACAGCCAGGATATTATCCTCAATCGAACAACCCTGGAAGGGAAAGCCAAATATGAATATATATCTGCCCTTCGGGATAAAGCCGGATCATCTGATCTGCTGCTCTGGATTGATAATGTTCACAGGGAGAGCCCTGAACTGATCACAGAACCGGATTGGCTGTTTCAGCTTTATACGGTACTGCGGGCAGAGGGATATGATTCTCAGGCCGGTCTGTTCCGGAAAATGATTCTGGATGATTATCCCGATTCTGTTGAAGCCTCACTTCTTCTCGGAAAAGCCGCTCCCCTGACCGGTCCGGAAGGTCTGTTTACAGGGAATTATGAAGGAGACTTTGCTGAAAGCAGCTCCCCGGCTCCGTCGGGACAGACCAGTCCCTCCTATTACCAGGCAGGTGCCTTTCAGGGGCTCAGGAATGCGGAAGATCGGAAAAAAGAACTTGAGTCTTCAGGTCTGATTGCTGAAATACGCAAAGAGGGCAATATTTATAAGGTTATCATCATCAGCCGGTCTGACAGTCAGACAGAGGCAATCCTCAAGAGAGAAGGAATCTCTGCGTTCAGGATTCGTCAATAACTTCGATCTGTTCTATCTGAATATTGTCTCCCGGTGACTGTATAAATCCCGAAACGGTCAGAGTTCCCGGTTCCAGAGACAGGGTCCGGATAATTCTGCTGCTGTCCTCAGCTGTTGAAAACTCAGCTTTATATACAGCTCTTTCATCAAGAAGTCCGTTGGCTCTCTGGTATCTTATCTGTAGAATCCCTGTTCCATAGAGATTGAAGAAGGTATAAACACCCTGTCTGTTTTCTCCGTCGGGTGTTCTTTCAGTGAAGTGGGGATAGTCAAGATAAAACTCGGTGCCCCGGCCTCCCTTGAACAGACCGTTGAGCCTGTTCAGCTCATCAATGGGTTCGAGGGAGTCATCATTGATCAGCCCCTGCTGCAGGCTGAGATTCAGGGGTTCATAATAGCCTCCCCACTCGGTGGTACCCTGTATTTTCAGTCTGATGGAATCCATATCCTCTACGGTAATATAGATATCCCGTCTCAGGCTGTTGATCAGGATATTCCGGGACTGAATAAGAATCCCCTTGAAGATAGTCCGATATGTTTCATCCCAGTCATATATTTCCTGCACATCATCAATTGTGAAAATAACCTGTTCCTCGTCGGGCTGGAAGTAGAGCATATCCTGAAGAAAGGGCTGTTTCTCCCCATTGCTGTCGCTTACCCTGTGCCAGGGACCGCTCAAAAATGACTTGAAGTCATCCAGGTCGCCTCTGTAGAGTTCTTTCAGGTTTTCCTCTTTGATGGTGGCTCCCGGTATTTTGGCTATAGAAACAGGTTCATACCGGCGGGCGGCTCTGTTCCAGTTATAAACCGTTTTGATCAGGTCCAGATTTTCATCTTCCTCTGGATTGGTTTCTTCTGTGATAATGGGAAAACTTTCCCAGGTAATCTGACCTGACTGGTATTCCTGTGACCGTACTGCGGTCTGTATTTCAATGGTTCCGTTTATGACAAGACGGGCAATTCTGCTGTAGGTCAGTCCGGATGCACCGCCCTGGGTTCTGATGCTGAACACATCCAGAGTCTGGAATCCTCTTTTATTAAACCCCGTAACCAGTACTTCATTGAGGTTGTTGCCGTTCAGATCCTGCTGGTGAATACTCAGCCCCTCCAGATGATCCGGACTGATTTCTTCTTCCAGTGATATCTGGTAACGCATTCTGTCGTTGTTATAGTCGGCAATGTATATTTTCAGTTTTTCATCATCATTTTCATCCCGAAACATTGTGATGATGATCTGTTCCTCTTCGATATCCTGATCCAGATTGACATCCTGAAGTTTCTGAATATGTTCGTCAGGTGATATTTCAACCATGGGTACCAGAAAGGAATTCTCTTCAACCTCATTATCACCTTCATAACTCAGGTCGTTTTCCCCTTCATTGATCCCGGGATTGATTATTCTGGGAACTGCGGGTGCGTTCTCCTCCTGTTTGTTGTCACAGGACAGAATCATCAGGAGAATAAGGAGAGAGTATACAGTTCTTTTCATGGGACACATTATGTAAAAAAGGGCGCAAAGAAATCAAGCACTTCCTGCTTCACTTCTTCAACAGCTTTGGTCAGCTTGAAACCCGCCGCCGTCGGATGACCCCCGCCGCCGAATCTGGAAGCCAGAGGAAGGCAGTCAATTTCGTTTTTAGTACGTACGGAACAGCGGATCTGTCCCTGGGCGTTTTCCTTGACGAATATGGATACCCTGACGTCATTGCACTGCAGGGGAATATTGACAATCTCCTGTGATTCTTCATATTTGGCACCGGATTCCAGAAGGGTGGCTTCATCCATGTACTGATAGGCCACATGATTGTCAAAGTGGAGTTCCAGGGTTTTTCCCACCATTGTCCTCAGTTTCAGAGACTCGGTGGACTTGCTTTCGTACAGATTGGAATAGACGAAATTGGGTCTGGCTCCGTTCAGTACCAGTTTATGGGCAATAGCAAAGGTTTCTGCCGTTGTTTTCGGATAAATAAAAGAGCCTGTGTCATACACAATCCCCGTAAACATTGCCTCTGTGAGAGGGGGAAAATAGGGAATGGAAAAGTACTGTTGTATGCTGTGGAGTATTTCACAGGTGGACGATGCATTGGGGAGGAACAGACCCTTGAAGGGGATATCGTTCTCATAGTCATGATGGTCAATGACAAGGACTTCCTTCATTGTCTCAATGTTCATTCTGCCGGCCAGATGGCCGATGTTCCCCGGCTCAGTATCCACAACTACAAGGATTTTACTGTCCAGATCGGCAGGAAGTTCTTCTTCAGGTGACAGACAGGTAATGGCCTGATCCGTATCCATATACTTGTACTTGAACTCTGTCTGATCCGAGTTGATTATACTTACTTTTTTCCTCATATATTTAAGGATGCTGTAAAGTACTATTTCCGCACCAATCGCATCACCATCAGGAGCTTCATGACTGGTTATTATATAGTCATCTTCCTGAAGGAGATGCTCACAGATTTCTTTTACTGTCATTAATCTATTGTCCTTGTGTATAATAATATAATCTATGAAATATGAAAAATCTATTTGGGACTCTTTTTTTGATCAAAAGTTAAAAATAAATGCCCACTGCATTATTACAGCTGCCGGCGAGTCCTCCCGGATGGGGTGCTGGAAGGGGTCTCTCACTGTCCCTGCAGGCTCTGAGGGGCAAGGGGAAACTACCCTGATACAAAAAGCAGTCTCCACGGCTCTGGAGAGCTGTCAGAGGGTTGTTGTTGTAGGGGGCAGGCAGATGGAACATATCAGAATGCTGATCCCCCAGGACAAGAATCTGCAGATAATAGAGAATCCTGATTATAAAGAGGGCATGCTGAGCAGTATCAAGAGGGCTCTGCCTTTTGTGGAAGGAGATTTCTTTATACTCCCCATGGATATGCCTCTGATCACTCCGGTTCATCTGTATCATTTACACCGCAGTTTCTTCCTGAACAAGTCACATCAGATTGTACGACCCGTGTACAGGGGACAGCCGGGACATCCGGTTCTGCTGCCTTCTGTCTGGAATTTCCGGATCAGGTCAATGCCAGGAAGGAGTCTGAAACAGAATTTGACAGATGATGATCAGTTACTGATTCCCTGGAAGGATGAGTCTGTTGTACTGGATCTGGATACACAGGCCGCTTACAGAGAATTTCTGGATCATTACAGATTCTGCTGAAGGATTTTTTTTCTGACAGGAGCTGTATAGGCATAGCCCAGGCTGACGGAATACAGGATTTTACGGGACAGCTGCACTTCTCTGGAGTCATATGAGGCATTGGTGAACTCAATAGTATCCAAACATCCGTTTATTCCGGTATACAGATTATGTCTGTCGCTGAGTTTAAATAAGATTTTTACACCGGCTCCTATACCGAAAGAGAGCATATGGTTGGAGAGATTTTCGTCCATGGGGTCTTTCTCAAGAAATGTATACTGGGTATGAAAGCCAATATAGGGTAGAAAGCCTGCCGGACCGGCCCACAGGTTCCAGGCCACTGCTCCCATATAATCAAATGAAACACCGAAGTTGTTATCTGTTCCTCCTGATTCCAGGCGGCTGCTAATGGGAAAGGACAGATAAAAATCTGACAGGAAGCCGATCAGGCTGCCGCTGTATCCGGCATAGTGTATGCCGGGAGAAAGAAGGCTGTATGTCACGTCAGAGGCAGAGCCTTCAGAAGATACCTCAATAGTTTTGAAACTCTGCTGAAAGCTGATCCCTCCCATATGAATCTGATTCCAGTCGATGATTTTTTCTTCCAGTTCCGGCAGAACAGGAAGTGCATCGGACTCCTGTGAGTATACAGGCAAGAGGGGGAGGGTGAGAGCTATTAACAAAACCAGAGGGAACCTGAAAGTCATGTACCAATAGTACGTCTGAACCGGGATAAATGCAATGACAGGATAATGAAAATGAAAAGGGCAAAAAAAAGCCCGTAAGTCTGGACGTTGAACCTTACGGACCTGAAATAGCATACCTCCCGAAGGAGATATTGAAACTGTTGAACACATAATGTGTTACATTTATAAAGTTCGGAGTATCAGGAATTTTCTTTAGATAAAATTGGATATTTTTCATATCTGTGCCGGAATGGGAATAAACAAGCCTTGAAACAGGAGTCTCAGAACAGTTCTCCCTGTCCGCCCCGCAGCAGGTCTTTTACCTGGTAAATGATCTGATCCAGATCATCCTTACGGTTCAGAATGTCATAATTATCTATGTCCAGAACCAGTTTGGCCGAGTCCTTATAGCCTGCGGTCCACTCTTCATACAGTTGGTTAAGCTGTTCCAGATAGTCCCTGGGAATGGAGGCTTCAAAATCCCGGTTGCGCCGGGCAATCCGTTTTTCAAGGGAAGGAACCGAGGCTTTCAGGTATACCAGAAGGTCAGGCGGCTGCAGCAGAGATACGGCTACCTTGTACATTTTCCAGTAGGTTCTGAAGTCCCTTTCACATATGAATCCCTTACGGTAGAGATTCATGGCAAAAATTTGAGCATCCTCATAAATGGAACGGTCCTGTACCACACTGCCGCCGTGTTCCTGCAGTTCCTTGTGCATAGCCATTCTGTCGCTTAAAAAGAAAAGCTGTGAGTGGTAGGCCCACTGTTTCATATCACCGTAAAAATCTTCCAGATAAGGGTTCTCTGTGACCGGTTCATAGTAGGGTGTCCAGCCGAGAGCTTCACACAGATGTTTTACCAGGGTGGATTTCCCGGCACCGATATTCCCGGCGATTATAATATACTTTTTCATGTAATCCTGTTTCAATCCTGAATGAGACTGCTCACAAGAGCAGCAGCATCTTTCATTTTGTATTTCCCGAGCAGTGCCGCAGCTTCCTTCAGTTTACCATTGATATGTCTGCCCAAGAGAATAATTTTGAAGTTCTTAAAGGATTATACGCCGGCTTTGCTCTTGGTTCCAGATGCTGTGTGTCTTTTATTGTACAGGCCTCGTTTCCGGCCTTAGTGGCCGCGCACAGCCTGATTTGTCCTACCGTAGCGAATAACATCGCTCCGGCGGTTTATTCAGTCGAGGCCCAAGGGCGGTTCGATTCCCGTCTTATTGTGTTATAAATTAAAAAGACCAGCCTTTCGTCTGATCTTTTTAATTTAAGCGTCTGACGGGAATCAACTTCAATCGTCAGCATCGTGCTGACTCATTGCGTTCCTCCTCCTTTCGCTGGCACTCGGCATCCTGCCTCGTTTCCGGCCAAGAATGGCCGCGCTCCAGTCGGTTCGATTCCCGTCTTATCATGTTATAAACAAAAAAGCCGACCTGAAGGTCAGCTTCTTTGTTTTAAGCGTCTGACGGGAATCGAACCCGTATCATCAGCTTGGAAGGCTGAGGTAATAGCCATTATACCACAGACGCAAAAATGTACTTTTTGTAATAATCTTTTTGAGATTATTAACTGTTTTAAAAGTAAGCGTCTGACGGGAATCGAACCCGTATCATCAGCTTGGAAGGCTGAGGTAATAGCCATTAT
>JAQQAM010000059.1 GCA_028532905.1 Spirochaetales bacterium | reverse complement strand
GGCCTTCGGAAAACGGCCGGAAAAAGAGTTCTACAGACTGGATAAAGATCCCCATTGCCTGAACAACCTGGCAGAGAATCCCGATCAGCAGGACCGGATGCTCGAGCTCCATCAGGTCCTGAAACGGGATCTTGAGCAGAGCGGAGACCCCAGAATGTCAGGCGGCGGAGATGAGTTTGACAGCTATGCCTATGTGGGAGACGACCGTCACTCATGGAAAGCACTGACAGAGGGCCGCTGGGAAAAGCAGCCTTTTTGAAGCAATAGAATACAGGATTCAGAAAAAAATGGACAAAGCGAATATTATCCTTATTTATGCAGATGATCTGGGAAGAGGAATGCTCTCCTCTTATGGTCAGAAACACTTCTCCACACCCAATATAGACCGGATAGCCCGGGAAGGAATCCGCTTTGAACGGGCCTACGGAACAGCCTTCTGTGCGCCTGCAAGAGCCAGCCTTCTCTGCGGTATACATGATGCCCATGCCGGACGCTGGACCTATACGCCCGGGGGTGTTTACAAAAAACTCTCCACTGGGGAGATGACTCAGGACGAAGCAGAGGAACTCATTCAGAATACGGGCATACAGAACCGGTCGGAAGGAAACTTTCTGCCGGGAGTGCTGAAACAAGCCGGTTACCGTACCGGACAGGTAGGAAAGCTGGAGTGGGGATTTGCCACAACTGCCGGGGAGTTGAAGGATCATGGCTGGGATTACCATTACGGCTACTATGACCACATCCGCTGTCACGGCTTTTATCCCCCCTTTCTCTTTGAAAACGGAAAGAAAAATGATATACCCGGCAATACAGACCCCCATTGCGGACGGCCGGAGTATACAACAGGGGATGTTCCGGCCAATACAGAGGCGGAAATGTCCGGCAGACAGGTCTATTCCCAGGATCTCTTTGATACAATGATTCTTGATTTTATCGGGAGTAACCGGGAGAATCCCTTTTTTCTTTTCCATCCCACCCAGCTGCCCCACGGCCCCGCTTTTTATCCGGCGCATCATCCCGGAGTTGCCGGTAACAGTGAACTGACGGATATAGAAAAAGAGTATGCCTCCATGGTGTTAAGACTGGATGACACAGTGGGACTTATTCTGGATGAACTGGAACGTCTGCATCTGAGAGACAAAACACTGCTGATTTTCAGCTCAGACAACGGTCATGAGAACTCCTACTACAGCTGTAAAGGCCGGACCGGCAGAAACAGAACCCTGAAGGGAGAGGAGGTCAACGACAGAGACCGCCCCTTCCGGACAATTGACTGCGGTGATCCCTTTGACGGCAACAGGGGCCTGGCAGGTTTGAAATTTACAAACTGGGACGGCGGAAGCCGGGTCCTCTGGATGGCCAGCATGCCCGGCCGGATTCCCGAAGGGGAACAATCCAATCAGTTGATCTCCAACTACGACTGTATGGCAACTTTGGCCGAACTGGCCGGCACGGACTGCCCCGCAACATCCGACGGGATCTCCTTTCTCCCCGCTTTGTTCGGGAGAACAGCAGAAGAGGAACATGAAGAAGTCATATTTGCATCGGCAGCAGGACCGGCCATGGTGACGAAAGAGGGCTGGAAACTCCGCTTTTACATTCCCGGAGATGTGTTTGCAGCCAACAGCCCGACTCCCGATAAAATTCCCTTCCATCCGGGAACAATCCGGCAGCTCTATAAAGTAGATACGGATCCGGCGGAAACAGAAGATCTGTCCGATCAATATCCCGACCTTCTTCAGGAACTGACAGAGCGTATGATCCGTCACTGCGACGGCAATCTGTACAACGGCACACCCCAGGCCCATCTGGCTGGCTTCAGCCGGGATATACCGGACTGGCCCCGCATTTTCAACAACGAAATCTGAAAGTCATAAAAAGGAGTCTCAAAGTGACAAAAGCAGAAAACCCCATACTAGGCGGTAATTTTGCAGACCCCTCTATCATAAGAGAAGGGGATGACTATTTTATGGTACACGGGGGTGGCGGCTACCGGTCTCTGCTTATGTGGCATTCACGGGACCTTGTCCACTGGGATATTCTTTATTCCGTACTGGAGGGATTTGAGGAGCCTGTGTGGGCCCCTGATCTGGTGAAAGTAAAGGACCGGTGGTATATCTACTGCTTCGGGAAGGGAGTATGGGTGACTCATACAGATGACATCAGGAAGGGGCAATGGTCCCGGCCTGAAGGTATTGAAGGGGTGGAAGGAATTGATCCCGGCCATTTTCAGGATGAAGACGGAAAACGCTGGCTTTTTGTGGAAAATAACCGGGTCTACCCCCTCAATGAAGATGGAGACCGCATTACAGGCGGATCTGTTCAGGTCTGCCCTCCCTGGCCGGTTCCCGATTCCTGGGATGTGGAAGGAGAGTGCTGCGAAGCCCCCAAGCTTCTCCAGAGACAGGGATGGATCTATCTGACTGTTGCACAGGGGGGAACACAGGGTCCGCCCACCAGCCACAGCATCATCAGCTTCCGTTCCCGAAGGCTGTCCGGCCCCTGGGAAAGTTCTCCTTATAATCCCATAAGCCATTGTGACACAAGAGAGGAAGAATGGTGGTCAAAAGGCCACGGAACCTTAATCGATACGGTACAGGGAGACTGGTTCATTGTCTATCACGGTATCCGCAGGGATCATCGCCATCTGGGGAGGCAGACTCTGATGGAACCTGTGGAGTGGACAGAAGACGGGTGGTTCCGTATCCCTGAAGACAGCTCGCCTGATAAGGCCTTTACTGTAAACCTGCCTGCGTCTTCCGGCGGTTCTCCGGATCTGTCCCTCTTCAGTGCATCCAAAGCGGGAACGGCATGGTATTTTCTCAATTCATCCGATTACAGCAGGGTGGAAGTCAGAAATGAAGAACTTGTACTGCACAGCATCGGAACATCCCTCTACAACACAGGTCCTGCCCTGCTTCACAATCCCTACAGAAGCCAGGATTTTTCCGCCCAGCTGGAGGTACAGGATGGTGCTGCGGGGGGACTGTGCATGCATTACTCCGCCCATCTCTCCTTCGGTATAGCCCTGGAGGAGGGATATATCAGAATTTATGATCAGGAAAAACCATGGCTGGAAGAGAAAGAGAATATGATCCAGTGGCCCCACAATACCCTCTGGCTCAAACTCAAAGACCGTCACGGTGTCATCAGTCCCTGGTTCAGTGCGGACGGTTTGAACTGGAATAAAATCAACCGCTGCGGCGAAGTGAGCTCATGGAACAGTAATGCGGCAGATGCGGATGGATTCTACGGCTGTGTCCGTCCCGGGCTATTCTCATGCAAATCAGGGCAAACCATTTTCAAAAACATTAGAAGATCAGGAATAATATAACCAACTGCTGTGTATACATTTAGACAGGCATGCAACATCTTTCAAAACATGCAAAGCAATTTTATGCAAACTTTTTGCTTTACAGATTTCAAAATCCATGGGAATATAATTTTACAAAATAACGGATTAAAGAAGTGAAATGAAAAAATTTGAATGCCCCGCCCCTCCCATGGGGTGGAACAGTTTTGATGCCTTTGGTTCCTCTGTTACTGAAGAACAGTTCAAGGCTAATGTAGACTACATCGCCGAACACCTGAGAGATCTGGGTTGGGAATATGCAGTTATAGACTTCTGCTGGAGCCACCCTTCTCCCGGAGCTGTCGCCAATCCCGATCTGGAATATGATGAAACCGGAAAAGGCAGTCCCGACCTCTGTATGGATGAGTACGGACGCCTCCTCCCCCATCCCGGCCGTTTTCCCTCGGCTGCCGATGGCAGGGGTTTTAAACCTCTGGCCGATTATGTCCATTCCAAAGGGCTGAAATTCGGTATCCACATTATGAGAGGAATCCCCCGGAATGCGGTTCAGGCGGATATGCCTGTCAAAAACAGCAGTGCCACAGCCGCTTCCATCGCCGATCCTGCATCCACCTGCCGCTGGCTGAACCATATGACCGGTGTGGATATGACAAAAGAGGGAGCCCAGGATTATTACGATTCTGTCTTCGAACTGTACAGAAGCTGGGATGTGGATTATATCAAGGCTGATGACCTGACCTATCTGCACCCCCACCCGGGACTGGACCCGAAAGATGATCAGTACGCAGAAGCCGAGATCGAAGGCATCAGCAGGGCTCTCCACAAGGGAGACCGCCCCATGGTTCTGAGCCTCTCCTGCGGTCCCACTCCCCTGACCAGAGCGGACCATGTAAAAACCTACAGCCATATGTGGCGGATTACCCTGGACTTCTGGGACAATTGGGATGCCCTGAAAGAGCTTTTCTATTATGCCCGCTGCTGGATGGACAAACAGGAAATTCACTGCTGGCCTGATGCGGATATGATTCCCTTCGGGAAAATATCCCTGTGCGGACCGAAAGGCTCTCCCCGTTACTCGGGATTTACGGATGAGGAAAAAATAACCCTTATGTCGTTGCTGGTTATGTACCGGTCTCCCCTTATGCTGGGAGGCAACCTTCCTGAAATTGATGACTTCAGTCTTAATCTGCTGACCAACAAAGAAGCTCTGGAACTGAACCAGAATGGCTCAGGAAGCCGGGAACTGTTTAACAATGGAGACCTTCTGATATGGGTATCCGAAAGGGAGAAGAAAAGATACCTGGCGTTTTTCAATCTTGGAGAAAAATACAGTGTGTCATTTATCCCGGCAGAACGGTCAGAATTAAAAAATATGCTGAAAAATGCCCCATTCGGCAGGGATATCTGGAAGGAAGACTTAATAAATCTGACAGAATCTGTCAGCATTCAACCTCACAGTACCCTGCTTCTGGCAATAGAGAAATAAGGAGAACTCTTTGAACAGGTCAATTAAAAAAACAAGTTCACAGATTATCACTGAAATAATGAAAAACAAGGCATTTTATGTCTTTATCATACCGGGAATAATCTATTTTATACTGATTCGCTACATGCCGGTCTATTTCGTTCAGGTCGCCTTCCGGAATTACAAGGTGACCCGGGCCGTCAGTGAAAGCAGCTGGGCCGGCCTGAAGTATTTCAGACAGCTTTTTGAATCACCCGACTTTCTGCTGTCTGTTAAAAATACTCTGATTATCAACTTCTACCTTATTATCTTCGGTTTTCCGGCACCCATCATTCTGGCCATTATGCTGAATGAGGTCAAAAGCACGGGATTCAAAAAGATAACCCAGACCATTGTCTACCTGCCCCACTTTATCTCCTGGATCGTTATAGGAGGTATATTAAGAAACTTCCTGTCCGTTCAGGGAGGACTGGTGAATGAGCTGATCGGCTTATTCGGAATTAAACCGGTAGGTTTTCTCATCGATCCGAAATACTTCAGAGGGATTCTGGTTGTATCGTCCATATGGAAAGAGGTGGGCTGGGGAACCATTATCTACCTGGCCACCATGAGCGGGATCAATCCGGAGCTCTATGAGAGTGCCATGATTGACGGTGCCAACAGGTTCAAACAGATCTGGCATATTACGATTCCCAGCATTATGCATGTCATTGTGGTCATGCTGATTATCCGGCTGGGCAATATGTTCAATACCGGATTTGAACAAATCCTTGTACTGTATAACCCACTCTTAAAAGATCAGGGACTGGTTCTCCAGTACTTTGTCTGGTACCGGGGCCTTGTAAAATACCGCTACAGCTTTGCGGCTGCCGCCGGTCTGTTTAACTCTGTCATAGCCTTTATTCTGGTATTTGTCTCAGACAGAGCTGCCAAAAAAATCGGACAGGAAGGGGTATTCTAAATGAAAAAACCAAACTTGAGAAAATTAACACCCTTTGACCTGATCAATGTTCTGCTGCTCCTGGTGATATCAGTGTTTATGCTCTATCCCTTCTGGCATGTTGTGATGGCATCCTTTATGACGGGAGCCGAATTCCTGAGAAAGAATCTGATGCTTTATCCCCAGAATCCCACACTGGAAAACTTCAAGTATCTGATCCTGGAAACAGACATGATGCAGTATCTGGTCAATACCATCCTTATCACAGCTGTGGGAACCGTGAGCAGTCTCTTTTTCACAACTGTTACAGCCTACGGACTGTCAAAGAAATTCCCCGGT
>JAQQAM010000058.1 GCA_028532905.1 Spirochaetales bacterium | reverse complement strand
CTCTTTATCTTGCCTTTCAGGTCATAGACCCTTAATAGGCAAGATAAAAGCTGTCATCGTGATGACCTAATTGCTCTGATCAGAGAAGTAACCTTCCAGGATCATAATCACTTGAGGTTCATTAGTAACCTTTCGAATCTGTCCCAGAATATCAATTAGTTTCTCAGCGAGATTAAAAAAGTATTCAGAATCCTTGAGAGTCTTTTCATTGAGTTCATCCAGCCTCGCCAGTTCACATAGTAAATAAAGGTAATCCATCTTATATCCTCCTGAATTATTTTGAGATTATAGGGGTGGATTTACCCTGGTGCTTCAAAGATTCATATCTTTTTTTATAAAAAAATATAAATCCTTACAAAATAAAGAGTTAAATATTAAAGCATTAAATTGTATTACAAAATAACTCCATATACAAAAAGAAATTATTCCATTTTTCGTAATAAACTGTATACAGGGGTATTAAATTGTAATACAGTTTATTCAAACTAAATCATTACCTAGAAAGGAATTAAATTTTCAAGTATTATTTTGTAATACACTCTTTATCTTGCCTTTCAGGTCATAGCCCCAAAATAGGCAAGATAAAAGCAGTCATCGTAATGACCTACTTGATCTGATCAGAGAAGTAACCGTCCAGGATCATAATCACTTGAGGTTCATTAGTAACTTTTTGAATCTGTCCCAGAACACATGTTGGAGAAACGGCTGAAAGATGCTGAGATGGATCGAGAAATCTTAAAAAAAGCATTGGCCATTTTCAGCAAAGCACCAAAATGAATTATCTCTTCATACAGAATTGCCGCTCGATGTTTTCGGTGGTGAGAATGTGCCAGAACCTTGAATTCTCAGAGAGCGGTTATTATGAATGGCTGGTAGCCCATTGATCACCGACGATCCTCATGAAGAGCCTGAGTATAGAACTGTCCATAGAAGCCGTATAGCGACTCTTATGAAGGAAATGTGGCTTAACTAGTACTCCGTTTTTCTGAGGCAGGATCACACCATCAACAATATATCAAAAGCAGTGCTTGAATTTTCTTACCGATATAAAAACTACGGGACGAGATACTTATGCTGACATCTCTCGAAGCTGTGAAAAAGGACGAGGAGAAACCATCGCCCTTTATCCCATAACTGTTCCCCCAGCTACATTAGGGATCCGCAACCATCACCTCAACCTTTTGGGCGTATTTTGATGTGGAATCAAAGTTCCACTGCAGGTAAAACTCATAGGACTCGCTGCTGGTGGCGCTGGAAGGGACATCAAATTCGATGAGATACACATTACTCCCCTGATCATCTTTGGTCCAGTTGGACTCCCAGTTGGCATCCACATATTCCCCGTCGGATGTATACTCGCTGACCTTGATGTTGATAGGATCATCTCCGGGCTGGCAGTCCATTATGAAATAAGCAGGGGATTCCCCCGGGTAAACATCAATTCTATCATAGGGGATTTCATAAGCATCCGAAGAGGGATACCAGAACTGGACATAAGCCATATCATCGGTTCCATCAATATGTTCTACCACCACGTTGACCGAACTGGAGAACAGAAAATCATGTTCACCGGGCTCCAGGCTGCCGGTAACTTTAGTCGTTGAACCGTCATTGACCGCAATTTTTACAACAGCAGCGTAAAAAACATCGAAGCTCAAAGTATAATTCGTACCGGGCACCTGTAGAGGTACCCCGTCATAAAGTTCCAAATCCACCCTTTTAAAAACTTCATCCAGGGTCGAAGGAGAACCGCTGGCTCCAAGGGGCTCACTGTCCGAATGACAAAAATCACCACTGTCCGTCTTCAGATCAAAGGCAATGGAATAAGATGCATCATCATTAAACCGGACCTGAAAGGGAATGGCCGTAGTAGCTCCTGCAGCCAGAGTAAAGGATTTGCTGGTTACGGGAAAATAGACCTGATCGGATGTGGAGGTTTTGTTCAGAACATAGCTGGTTTCTACATTCCCGGTGTTTTCAACCTCCACATAAATACGCCCGTCTCTCATAGGGTCCGTTGTACCGGACATATAGATCCGTGAAATCTGACCGCTGGCAGTGGCATCCTGAACAGTCACAGTGATACTCTCACTGTCAGAGCCTCCATTTAAATCATCCACCGTCAGTTTTACTTCATAATTCCCCGCCATATTCGGCGTAAATGAGATGGAGGCTCCCGTTTTATTTACGGCCGTGGAATTCGGATAGGTTATGACCCAGCGGTAGGAGTCCGGATCAATGGCATCACCGGAGTCACTATCATAAGAACCGGTCCCGCTGAAATTAAGAGCACTACCGATAACCCCTCCGTTGGTGGAACCGCTTATCACCGCTCGCGGGTCCGCATTATCCAGAGAGCTGGTAGTAAAAGAGGCCTGATAGGCCGAGGCCATATTCTCACCGGAGGACGACTGGGCACCGGTTCCAATTGAGATGGTGATCCCTGTATCCTGGGGAATATTGGAATTCGTAGGATTAAAAGTCATTGTATTTCCGGACCAGGTAAATGTGCCTGTGTAGACGCTGGCTCCGATTCTCATCTGAAAAGCACTTTTAACGCTTTCTCTGTCCATCCCTTCGGAGAAGGTAAAAGAAAAGTTAGTATCGGGATCCACAATTGATCCGCTGACGGGATTTGCACTGAGGATATAGGGAGTCTCACTGGCTTGTGAGCTGATTGAAAAACTGTAAGAGGCGGGGGTATCATCGGTGGCATTGTCTGCATCCACGCTCCTTACAAAAAACGTATAGCTGCCGTCGGGCAGATTTGTGTAATTGCAGGAACCGCTTGTCGTCGAATGTTCCCATTCGGATTCATACCCCTCCAGGTAATATCGAAAGGAGATTTCTGCCGCAGAACTTTCACTGTCTGTCCCGGAAAAACCGAAGGTCGGCGAATTATGGGAAGAAGACAACGGGGGGACTGAAACCAATGAAGTGTCCGGGGGCGAATTATTTTCCCGGGGCCAGGTATAGGAATACAGTTCGAGGCTGCCCGTTCCTTCCAGCTCTTCATTTAGGAATCTGAATAATTTAATCCGGACACCAATGGCCGCTTCTATGCCCGCTTTCAACTCTCCCTGATATCCTTCACTCCCCCAGCTATTGATAAAATCTCCGTATAACCAGGCACTTGTATAAGGACCAAGACAGGAGAGCAGTTCCAAATACACTTCCACACCGGCTTTGGCATTAATATCAAGACCAACTTCATATTTTGTTTCTTTCTCGGATTCTGAAAGAGGGGTTATCTTGAAAAAGCCTTCCTCATTGCGGATGATTCCATCTTCCACCTGCAGACGGATTTCGACATGGCTATGTTCTTTGATATAGGTGGAAACAGATCCATCCAATTCTGCTGATATTTTGAAAAAAGGTTTTACGAGAACTTTGGCAGCAACCCCTGTACCCTCCAACGGGATAGGAACCTCATACTGAAACACTTTATCAGTGATCGCCAAAGACCCGTTGGCAGAAAGGGACAGGTCCACATCCTGGTCAAAAGCTATTATCATATCGATTTCCTGTGTATCTTCTGAATAAAAATAATCCACTTCCAGATTGGTAATTTTGGAATCCAAGACTGATTTCAGGCTGATAGATCCAATATCCTCATCATGCTCAGCTCCACCAACCAGAGTATTTACATGCCCATCAAAGCGGATGGATTTAGCGAAGCTTACATTCAGTGGCTCATTAGTAAAAAAATTCCGATCGATAGACATCTTCTGAATGTCGATAACCCCGGCATCCACCAGCCCCAGCAGCGGAATCTGGATTGCCACAACCACTAGTACACCGTCACTTTCATAAACGGTTTCGGAAATTTCCCAAGAGCTATATTTTATGATTTCAGTTCTGGCTTCACCGATATACATGAAAGCACGATCGAAAAATTCTTCCGGATCTTCAAAGTTTCTGGAATTAACATAGCGGACAGTCTCCAGCTTTTCCGTATCAAATCTAAAGTAAGAAACACCGGAATCATCTTGTTCAACACTGATAAGAGCATCATCGACAATATCACCGGATAAAGCGATAACCTGATCTGTATCCGTATCAATATTTGTATAATTCTGATCATCCCATTCAACATAGAGTGTTGATAACCTCAGCTGTATTTCATCGGATCGACCAAACACCTTCCGGAAGTCACAGCCTGTAATGAAAAGAGAAAGTACAGTGAGAAGAAGAAGAATCTTAATTTTCATTCCAGCATTTCCTCTACAATGGTGATCGTCAATAAGTCTGTTCCGGATACATCAATATCATTCTGTCTGGACACACGTCCATCAGAAAAGTACAACTGGATTTCGTCGATTCTGACTTTGTCTATGGTAATATCCGTGTTACTTTCTCCGGGATAACAGTTAAGACCGGAATATTCAAAACGATCAATATTACCAACGGTGCCAGATGTGATTAGAACGGCATCTTCCAGAGTCACCGATGTATCGTTTTGTAATTCTATAACAACATCCGACCATTCGCAGGAAGCAAACACAGCCACCATAAATATATATGCGATCATTTTTTTCATAAAAAATCCCGAAGTAATAGGTTTTTATTGGAACACCAAGCATAATAAACCATCCTCATCCGTAGGTCAACGTTCATCATTGGAGAGGTGCGGGTTATTTTTTTCATCTAGGTCCAGATTATGAAAAGATTTCCACAGGTCGAGTATTCCCGTGTTTATGTATAAATAGCATTGCCTTAATTGATTCATATTCTGCTTTCTGGGAGCGGGGTATTTTATTCAAAGCTCATCATATTCATATTTTGTAACGGACTCGATTTGATCTCCAGAATTAAAGTGATATTCAAATATTAGACTTCCCTTCTTATCATAATCACTTTTTGTATAACCACTCAGCTCATCTTCTATATTGGATCATTCCGGATATGTCCAGTCATTCGTTTCAGTAACCGATGCCAAAGTTCATGAAATGAATGAAATCCGGGATATACCTCTGAAGATGGGTGACGTTATTCTCTTAGATAGGGGCTATACTGATTACAAGCAGTATTCAACTTATTGTGAAGAAGGCGTTTATTTTGTCACACGGTTTAAACGAAATGCCTGCTAGGATAATTTGAAGGAAGCTGAAACTGATGTGAATGAGGATATATCCTTCGATAACAGCATTCGTATGAGAGGTTTCTATACCGCCAAAGACAACCCACACCGATTAAGAATTGTAGAGAGCTACGATGCTGAAACCGATCAGACACTCGTACTGCTTACAAATCACCATGGCTGGTCGCCGGAAACTATCGTTGCTATCTACAAAGACAGACGACAGATAGAAGTGTTCATCAAAACAAAAAAGCAGAATCTGAAAATTAAAAGCTTCTTTGATACATCCAGAAATGCCGTTCTGATATGGATCGTTATGATTTCATTTCTGTTGTTAAAATATCTTGCTGATACATCGACTCAGAACTGGTCAGTTGGGTATTTGATGGGAATAATCCCTATCCTCCTTTTTCATGAAAAGGGATATGTGGCTATAGTTAAACAAGCCAAAACTTGAATCGGATCTCATAAATTATCCAGGCCTTCAAATGGAGCTGTTTTTATGAGTCATTTCTATTTTGGACAGGTGTAATTAAATATAAAGACAATAAATTGTTTTACAAAATAATTCTATATATATAAAGTAATTAAACTAATATTCTAAATAAACTGTTTTCAGGGTAAATAAATCGTTTTACAGTGTATCCAGAATAAATCATTATTTAGAAAGGAATTAGTTTTTCAAAAAATATTTTGTAAAACACTCTTTATCTTGCCTTTCAGGTCATAGACCCTAAATTGGAAAGATAAAAGCAGTCATCGTGATGACCTAATTGCTCTGATCAGAGAAATAACCTTCCAGGATCATAATCTCTTGAGGTTCATTTAGGGGTTGTTTTATCCAGGTGCTTCAAAGATTCACATTGTTACATAAAAAAAAACATAAATCATTACAAAAGAATGAATTAAAAATTACAAC
>JAQQAM010000057.1 GCA_028532905.1 Spirochaetales bacterium | reverse complement strand
AGGCGGCCAGTCCCTTGTCCACCAGCTCCTGATTGATATCGTTGAAGGCTATTTTTGCACCGTATGTTGCCAGGCCTTTGGCAATGGCAAAACCGATTCCGTAGGAGGCACCTGTTACCAGGGCGACCTTTCCGCTCAGATCAAAGCTTTTTTCGTTAAACATAATAATATACTCCTAAACTCTATCCTCCCCCGCAAAGGGGCGGATATTCATTACATACAGACCACAGGGTCTGAAATCTGCTGCGGCTTTAAAAGTTTACAGCCGCAACAAGTCAATTACATAAATACTGACGGCAGCCAGGTGCTGATTTCAGGTACGAAAGTGACCAGAACCAGTACAATGATGTTACAGATAATGAAGGGCATGGCGCTCTTGAATATCTTTGTAATGGGCAGTCCGCAGATCTTGGTCGCCGCATTCAGACACATTCCCACAGGGGGGGTCACCAGTCCCACCGCACAGCCGGTGATCATGATGGCACCGAACTGAAGCTCACTGATTCCAAAATACTGCATCACAGGAATCAGAATGGGGCAAAGCAGCAGCAGTGTGGGGGTTACATCCATAAAGGTTCCCACAAACAGAATCAGAATATCGATGAACAGAAGAATCCAGAAGGGATGCACCTCAAGGCTCATCAGAAAATTGGCAACCATTACAGGGATCTGTTCAACAGCCAGTATCCATGTGAAGATCATGGAAAATCCTACGATAATCATAATGGACGCCGACATCATCACTGTCTTTTTCAGGATGCCGGGCAGCTCTTTCACTGTCAGTTCCTTGTAGACAAAGAATCCCAGAATAAGGGAATATAAAACCGCAATCCCCGCCGATTCACTGGCTGTAGCCACACCGGTTGATACAGAAAGAACGATAACCAGAGGCATAACAACCGCCAGAAGACCGTCACGGGTGGTAGTGGTAATCTCCTTCATGCTTACTTTTTCCCGGGGAGGATGATATCCCTTTTTCGCGGAATAAACATATACGATAACCAGCTGGGACACACCGATCAGAACTCCCGGAATCAGTCCTGCCAGAAACAGAGACCCTACGGAAGCGCCGGAAATCATGGCGTACATCAGCATGGGGACTGAAGGAGGAATAATCATTCCCATGGTGGATGAAGCAACGGTAATCCCTGTGGCAAAACCCTTACTGTATCCCTTCTTGATCATTGTAGGAATCAGTACGGACCCGAGGGCGGATGTATCGGCTACAGAGGAGCCTGAAATACCGCCGAAGATCATACTGGCTACAACGTTCACCTCACCCAGACCGCCCCGGATAGGTTTAACTGTCAGAAGGCTGAAGTTAATCAGTCTCTTGGTCAGACCGCCTCTGTTCATAAGCTCACCGGCCAGGATGAACAGGGGAAGGGCAATCAGGACAAAACTGTTGGTTCCGGACCAGACCCGCTGAGGCAGAGTGGCAATAAAAGCCGGCTTCTCAATGAGCAGATAAATCAGTCCGGAGGCTCCCAGAGAGTAGGCAATGGGAACACTGATCAGAATTAGGGCAAAAAGACTGAGCATCATAATAAACAGACTCATGATTTTGCCTCCTCATGATGGAATCCGATCTCTTCTCCCATTTTCTCTCCTTCTTCCACATGGATTTCATCCCGGTCATAACCGTAGTCGGGTTCCTCAATCTTCATAAAAACGCCCAGCATATTCACAAGAGCATAGAAGATGGACAGAACACAGCTCACAGGCACCATGATGTACAGGTATTTTGATTCAATCTGCAGACTGGGCTCTTTTACCCCGCCTACTTTATCAATCCAGATCAGACTGTTTTTAAACAGGTAGTACATCACAAAAATGATGACAAGATTAATTAATATTTCGATATAACCGCGGACCCGGTCATTTGCTTTCTCACTGAAATAGGCAATATTGATATGATCGCCCTCGCGGATACCCAGTGCCGCACCATAAAAAGTAGTAGCCACAAAAAGCATGGTTATGGCAGCTTCCGCTCTTACAAATGTGATATTAAATACGTATCGCAAAAATACAGAAAAGATAACACTGACAGCCATGATTGCCATCATAGACAGGCAATAAACAGACATGACTTTGTCTAATATTTTCAGAAATTTATTCATGTTAGACCCTCAGACAATAGTAGGACCACCCCTGCAAGGAGAGCGGTCCCACTATCAGTCAATCAGAAATTATTCACCTTTGGAAATGGCGATTGCTTTATCAAGCTCAGCCTGGGTAAAGAAACCTTTTCCGATATAGTAATCATAAACAGGAGCACAGGCATCAATAAACTGCTGTCTTTCAGCCGCAGTGGGAGTATAAACCTCAACACCGGCGTCCTTGATGATCTGCAGATACATATCAGAGCTTTCGGCTCTCATTTTGTTCTGTTCTACAGTGTAGAGATCAGCGCCTTCCTGCACGATCTGCTGCAGATCGGAAGGAAGAGAGTTATACCAGTCCAGAGCAACACAGAAGGGCTCGGGGTTGAACTGATAGTGCATGATGGTCATGTACTTCTGTACTTCCTGGAACTTCATTGTTGCGATGTTCATAAAGGGGTTTTCCTGACCGTCGGCAACACCGGTTTTAAGAGCCATGTATACTTCAACATAGGGGATGGATACAGGGTTGGCTCCCAGAGCTTCCATGGTTTTGATAATAGCTTCAACGGGAGGTGTTCTCATTTTCAGACCAGCCATGTCGGCAGGTGTCTTGATGGGACGGATGTTGTTTGTGGGGTTTCTGGAACCGGCATCACCATTGGCAAGCAGTTTGATTCCGTAGTTTTCAGCATCCTTGTTGATTTCCATTCCCAGGTCTGACTGGGCGAATCTCATAAGAGCGTCCTGGTCAGCGAAGAGGAAGGGCATCAGATACAGGTTAAGCTTGGGTGTGATGGAATCAAATACACCGCCAATGTAACCTTCCTGGCTTCCCAGCTTCAGGGCTTCCAGCATTTCAGCTTCTTTACCAAGCTGACCGGAAGGATAAATTTCCACAACAATCTGACCTTCGGATTTGCTCTCAACATAATCCTTGAACTTCAGCAGGGACTGATGTCTGGATGTGTCGTTGGGCATGGAATGGCCGAATTTCATGGTGTAAACCTTCATTTCTTCGGCACCGCTGTCTTTCTGACCTTCGGACCAGCCGAAAGACAGAGCTACAAACAGCATCATCAGTACAATAAGACTCTTTTTCATTTAATAGACTCCTCTATTTTTTTTACCCGGATATACATCCGCGTTTCACAAAATTAAGGGACCAGGCCCATAGCTAACTTTTTTTAAATAATTATTTCTCAATAGGCGGAATACTCATTCCAGGCATCCCACATGGCCCAGAAGTTCTCAGGAGGCACATCCTCCTGAATATTGTGAACCGGAACAAATACATAGCCTCCCCCGGGGGCCATGATATCCAGGTTCTTTTTCACTTCATCCATCACCTGTTCGGCAGATCCCTTGGAGAGAACCTCCTGAGTGTCCACACCGCCTCCCCAGAAGCAGATGTCCTGTCCGAAATCTTTCTTCAATTCCTGAAGATTCATTTCCGAAGCGGTGTACTGCACGGGATTGAGAATATCAATGCCCATCTCAATTAACCGGGGAATCAGGGTACGGACAGCTCCGCAGGAATGGAAGAACACTTTTATTCCCGGAATTTTCTTTTTCAAAAATCCTATATATTTAGTCATGGAGGGAAAGACAAGATCTTCCAGCATGGTTTGTGAGACAAGCAGGGACTGCTGAGTTCCCAGGTCATCACACTCGGCGGCAACCAGGAACTGATCCTGAAGACCCCGGTCCTGAATATAGTCCCCGAAAATATCCCAGTACTGCATCTTGTGCTCTGCAATCCGGTCCATCAGCTCCCGGCTTTCATCGGGATAGAGAGCCATATCCATATAACCCTTTTCATATCCTCTGAAGCGGAGAAACATTTCGGTCAGTCCGGCGCAGTTTCTGTCGGCCACAAGGGCGGCTTCACCCAGCTCGGCTCTTTGTGAGTCAAATAGCTCATAGTATTCAGATTTCCGGCTGCTCAGATCGGGAAGTGTCAGATGATCAAGGACATCCTGAATATCATCATACTGCTCCAGGGGATGAAGGGTCTGGTTAAAATAGAAATCCTTCCCCTCTTCCATCTCCCAGCGGCAGCCGTACTGATCGGTAAAAAAACGGAGAGACCCCTCCTGTTTCAGTACCTCGTCCTGGTCAAGGACACGCCCGGCACCGATACGTCTTGTATCCGATTTCAGTTCTATCAGTTTCTCTTCGGGAGGAATAATAATCTGGGAGACAATATCTACCGTTTTAGAATCATCATAGGCAGCAGACATTCCCCGGCAAGCCATGGCGCGTTCCCAGGCAATACCGGAAATACTGGTGACTGTGGTTCCGGCCAGATCATAGGGCACCCTGTCGGCTTCCCTGTGATTCAATGCCAGCCTTACTCTTTCTATTGACGTCATTATGACTCCCGGACAGATATGTGAAAACCTAAAAACTATTTCCATGTTTTCACATTATGAAAACTGTTTTTATTATACACCACATAAGGAGGACGTCAAGAAGTATTTATATAAAATGAATGAAAGTAAATTTAAGGTAAAATGAAAAAAGGAGCCGTATTATACAGCTCCTTCTCAACAGGGGGACAGATCCGGGAACAGAGTCAGACAGCTTCTTCCTCTCCCCCCTGATGTGTACTCCGGCGGTATGTTTTGAAATCTATTCCGTATTTTCTGGCCCGGATGCCCATCATCCGGTTTGTCAGCCCCAGCTGTTCAGCAGCCCTGGACAGATTTCCCCGGGTCGATTTCAGGGTTTCCACAATCATTTCGTATTCAATGGCGTCCAGTTTCTGCTGCAGGGTTCCGTGCAGCTCCTTATCTCCCAGATGAGGATCGGCAATCTGAAGGGAAGGAGGCAGGTGGTAGCCGTGAATCACCTTGTCTTCGCTGAGAATGACAGCCCGTTCAATGGAGTTTTCCAGTTCCCGCACATTCCCGGGCCAGTGATAGGCAATAAGCATATCTATGGCGGGGGTGGAGATTCTGTTCACGGATTTACCGTTCAGACGGTTATACTTTCCGATAAAGAAGTCACTGAGCAGCAGGATATCTGTTTTTCTCTCCCGCAGAGGCGGTATGGTGATGGGGATGATGTTCAGACGGTAATACAGATCTTCCCGGAACTCCCCTTCCCGGACTTTTTCTTCCAGGTTTTTATTTGTGGCGGCAATGATTCTGACATCCGCCTTGATGGTTTCCGTTCCCCCTACCCTCTCAAACTCTCTCTCCTGAAGAACCCTCAGAAGTTTCGCCTGAATACCGGGGCTGATCTCACCAATTTCATCCAGAAACAGAGTCCCCCCCTGGGCCAGTTCAAAACGTCCCTTTCTGTGGGCAACCGCACCGGTGAAGGCGCCCTTCTCGTGTCCGAAGAGTTCACTCTCTATAATACTTTCAGGGAGGGCGGCACAGTTGAGTTTTACAAAGGCCCTGTCGGCTCTGGTACTGGCATAATGGATGGCCTCGGCAACCAGTTCCTTCCCCACTCCGCTCTCTCCGAGAATCAGAATGGTGGAACTGGCGGGAGCCACTTTCTGGATCATCTGGTACACAGGCTGAAGCACTTTGGAATTACCGATAATATTGGGAGGTCGTTTTATGGGATCATCACAGTCGGAACGGCGTTCCTGTATTTTCTGAATATTCTCCTCTTCCCTGGACCGGGAAAGCTGTGCGGTCAGAGCAATCATGGAGGCCATTATCTGAAGCAGTTGTTCATCTGACTCCAGACGATGGTCTTCCTCAGAGCCGGGGGTACTGATAACGGCACTCAGGGTACCTATGATCTGTATCCCGGTTCTGATGGGAACACAGAGAAAAGCACTGTCCAGAAGACTGTCGGACATTCTGGTTCTGTTCAGAAAACGGGAGTCTTTCCGAATCCTCGGAATTACTATGGTTTTACCTGTTTCAACAACCTCTCCGGTTATCCCTTCTCCCGGATAGTAGACGCCTCTGGCCTGTTCTTCAGGTGTTACACCAAAGGATTCCTTTACAAGAATGGAGCCGGCCTTTCTGTTAAACAGAGCGATCATACTCCTTTTATAGGATTTATGCTCACAGAGACTGTGAAGGACTTTTCTTAAGATTGTATCAATATCGGTTCCGCTGAGAAGGAGCTGACTGATACCGGCTATAAAATCCAGTTCATCCCAGACCTTTCCCATACAATTTCGACATTCCGCCTCACTTTTGAGGCGGTGGTTATCAGCAGCCCTCTGTCGGCTACGGTTATTATCTGACATGTTCAGCAAACTCCTTCAGCAGTCAGCAGGGATTGATATAATGACAGTACTTCCTCTCTGGAAAGTCCTCTTTTATAAGTTCCGGAGGTCTGCCGGACTTTTGCAAGAAGAGGAGCTACCAGATCTTTACAGAACTCCTGGTACTGTTCTTTCAGCAGAAACTCAACAGCATGCCTTCCACTGTGTCGTCCCCATATAATTGTTTCTGCCGCCCCTCCATAGGACTCAGGATCGTAGGGTTTGAAACTGAGGGGATTTCGTTTCAGACCGGCCACATGTATTCCTGACTCATGGCTGTTGATTCTGTTTCCCAAAAGAGGTTTGTTCTCGGGAATGGAGATCCCGCAGATCTCTGCCGTCTGCCTGGCAGTTCGTGTGATCTTTTCCAGATCGATCTCCTGCCCCAGGGACAATAGATTTCCGGCCCCCAGGATCACTTCTTCCAGAGGTGCATTCCCGGCCCGTTCCCCCAGTCCCAGCAGGGTCATACTGACGGAAGAAAAACCGCATTCCAGAGCAGTCAGGCTGTTGGCAACAGCCATTCCAAAATCATTATGACCATGAAACTCCAGAAGATATCTGTAGTTCCACAGTTCATCCGCCCAGGTTCTGACAGTAGAGGGAAGAGCCAGCCCCAGTGTATCGGCCAGCCTCACTCTGGAGTATCCGGCAGATGCGGCAGCCTGAACAAACTCTTTCAGCCTTCCGGTTTCACAACGGGATGCATCCATGGCTCCCAGTGAATAAAAATCGGTAGAGCCTTCCAGACAGGCTCCCCATACGCCTACCTGTTCCAGAACCTGATCCCAGGAATAACCCATGACATCCAGGAGGCAGTCTGAAACAGGCAGACTGATATGTACAGCTCCTGTCTCTGCAGCGAATGCAGCCTCGATGTCATCATGACGGGCACGGCACCAGCAAATAATCCGGGCGTCCAGATGACTCAAATCTTTCAGCAGATTGACCTCGTCCTGCCCCATAACCGGTATCCCTGCCTCCAGATCATGTATTCCGGCTGCTACCAGGGATTCGGCAATCAGGATCTTATCCTTCCGGTCAAAGACAATACCCGGAGTCTGTTCACCTTCGCGTAATGTACTGTCTACAAAAACTGCTGATCGACGAGTCATGCCGAAATATATTGCAAATACCAGACCAATTTTATTTAAATATGCTTATTTCTTTTATCATATAGACTTAAATGTGATCATCAGTTTAACCAGTATACCTAAACTTACCAATAAATCAACATTTTCGTCATAAACGTAATTTAGTCATACAATATAGTAGGGAATTATAAAAATAAAAGCCGGATGTCTCTCTCCTTGAGACATCCGGCTTTTTTCTTTCTCCCGGCACTGCAGAAGATCAGGAAATCAGAAACTCCTCTGCCAGCTCTTCATCTTCCATAGCATCCAGAATGGTATCCAGATCATCTTCTCCTGTCATGCCTCCGTACCAGACATTGTCCGGATAGACCACCATGGCCGGACCTCTGTCACAGACTTTGAGGCAGCCTGTTGAAGAGACCATGACCCCGTCCATACCGCGGTCCAGGATTTCTGACTCAAGATAGCCGAGCCAGTCCCCTGCCCCTTTCTTGTGGCAGACGCCCTGGGGCTCACCGCTTGCCCGGAAGCTGCAGCATACTAAAATGTGCTTGTTTGGTTTTTCCATGATTTAGCTCCTGTATTTTACTGATATAATTCTCAGGCACATCCGGCGGCATTACCGCTGCAGGCACCCTTTCTGACAGCCATATGTTTCAGATCCTTCCCTTCAAAAACTCCCCTTAGAGCTTCATCAATCAACCCTTCAACCTGGATAATTTTGACTCCCGATCCACTCAGGATTTCTTCAGGCCTCTTCCCGATACCGCTGGTCAGAAGGGCAGAACAGTCAGACAATCTTTCGGCTATGGTTATCCAGCGCTCATCCCCTCTTCCGGGTACGGGCATTATCCGTTCTGATTCAATGTGATAACCCGTCTCATCCTTACGATAGATTCTGAGTTTTTCCGCATGCCCCAGATGCTGGTTCACCAGCATGCCTTCATAGCTGGCGACAGCTACACAGGGACGGTCTTCCGCCGGACTCAAGGGTCTGGATGCCGCTTCTTTCAGGAGAGACGTGATGCCTTCGGACATGGCTTCCTCCAGAAGTCCTGCCGCATCGGCCCGGCACCGTCTGCAGTGTCCCATCTGCGGAATGAACTCTCCGCTTTTCTTTCTGATATCCTGAACCTGTTCATGTGCCGGATGAGGCAAATGACCAAAGTCAGTCCCTTTTACAGGAAGAAGGGGCAGACAGTTCTGGGTTGTGGCACCCAGTCCGCCGGTGATCCTGGCAATTTCGGGAATATGATGATCATTGACCCCCGGAATGATGATGCTGTTGATCTTCACCAGGATGCCCTGATCCCTGAGTTCCCGAACCGCCTGAAGCTGTTCATTCATTATGATCTCTCCCGCGGCCTTTCCTCTGTACACCTTTTTATTGTGACGTATCCACCTGTAGGCTCTGCCGGCTGTCTCGGGATCCACACCGTTGACAGTAATGGTCACATGAGTCACTCCCAGACGGGCCAGTTCCGGTATATAGGGTCTCAGATTAAGCCCGTTGGTGGCCACACAGAGCATGACCTCAGGATAGGCGGCATGGACAAGAGACAGTGTTTCCATGGTCTCATCCGGATTGGCAAAGGGATCTCCGGGACCAGCAATACCCACCACATCGAAAAATCTCTTTTCCATAGCTTTTTCCAGGTAATACAGAGCCTGCCGGGGACTGAGAACAGAGCTGCATACTCCTGGCCGGCTTTCATTGACACAATCGTATTTCCGGTTGCAGAATCCGCACTGTACATTGCATTTGGGGGCAACAGGCAGATGGATTCTGGCATGATCGCTGCATGCGTTACTGCTGAAACAGGGATGATTTTCCAGGTTAATGCTCATTATTCTCTCCTCAATACTAATTTCTGTTATCTAATTTGCTGCAGAACAGTTCTCCGCGGAACAGTTCTCAAAGGTAGGTGTATCCCACCTCTGAATCATCCTGCTTCTTTTCCATCAGAATATTGACAATACGATCCAGCAGCTCCAATGCTCCGCTGTACCCCAGCATTCTCTGCCGGGACGCTCCGAACCGGTCGTGTATGGGAAAACCGGTCCGCAACAGAGGAATTCCCGTCCTGCGGCTGATTTTGTATCCCTTGCTGTTTCCGATCAGAAGATCCGGCTTCCTGTCTTCGATGATGTCCTCGGCATCGGCAAAGTCGCAGTCTTCCAGAATCAGAGGAGCTTCATCGGCGACTGGAGGAATCTCCAGTTTCTCTATAGCCGGTTTCAGGATGCCTCCGGGACTGCCTGTAAAACAGAACAGAGGATTCATACCGATTTCAGATGTAAACCGGTAGAGGGATTCCACTGTGGAACTGTCTCCGTAGATCACGACTTTTTTTCCGTACAGATACTTGTGGGCATCTGCATAGGCATCACACAGCCGGTTCCTCTCCTCCAGAATCTCCTGTGGAACAGAAGATCCGAGAATTTCCGACAAAATCTTGAAAAAATGGTCTGTACCGTCTATTCCCACCGGCAGTCCGCAGCTCAGAGTGGGAGTTCCGTAATGTTTCTGCAGCCAGTAACCCGGCCTCCAGTCATCGGGAAGAAGAGCGCCCAACTCCATGGATGCCTCGCTCAGGTGCATGGATCTGACATGATCCACAGAGGTACCTCCGGGAGGAATGGCGTTGTACTCGTTCCACAGACCGCCGTCCAGAGTGTCACTGATATCAGGCAGAATCAGAGCCTCGCCTTTCATGGCGGCTGTCACCTTTCTGATCCAGCGGATATCCGCCGGGGTGACCATGGGAAGAAAGAAGTTCAAAGCCGGAAGGCTGCTCTCTGCCTGTTCCTCCAGATCATTCTGCTCATTTTCCGAACCGGCGTCCGAACCGACGTCTGCCCCGGCCAGATGACTGACAATGGAAAAAACCGTTCTGTGGAATCCTTCTTCCTGAGTTCCCTGATAACTGGGAGTGGAAACAGGAATCAGGGTACAGAGACCGGGTTCTTTCATCCGCAGTTCTCTGACAAAACGTTCCACATCATCACCGATGGTCTCAGACAGACAGGTAGTCGCAATACCGATGACCTCCGGCTTATACTGATTGAACACATTCATAACAGCCTGTTCCAGGTTTTCCTGTCCGCCGAATATAACAGTGGTTTCATCAAAACTGCTGGAGGCAATATCAATGGGTTCTCTGAAATGGCTGATCATAAAACGTCTTATATAGGTGGCGCATCCCTGAGATCCGTGGAGAACCGGGATACAGCCTTCTATTCCTTTGAAAGCCCAGCTGGCTCCCAGGGGCATGCACTGACGGCAGGGATTTCCTGCAGCCTGATAATTCTCTGCTGCTGCTCCGCTCATAAACTGTTTCTCCTTCTGGGTGCAAAACGCCAGACAGGGCTCAGTGCAGAGGCACAGACCTCCCGGGCGAAATTCAAAGTACCCTCAAATCCGGCCAGTGCCGTTTTACGTTCATGGTTGTGGTCACAGAATCCGACTCCCAGCTTGAAAGCCATAGGCCGTTCCTTCACACCGCCGATAAAAAGATCCACATCCTTTTCAACGATATAGTGGGACATCTCCATGGGATTGGAATCATCCACAATGACCGTTCCCTTATCGCACATGGATTCCAGCTGTTCATAATCCTGACGATTCCCTGTCTGAGATCCCACAAGAACCACATCCACACCCAGGGTTCTCAATATGCGGATCAGTGAAAAAGCCTTGAAGGCGCCGCCCACATAGATGGCCGCCTTCATCCCTTCCAGTCTTCTTTTGCATTCCTGCAGGGCCGGCAGATATGTCTCCACTTCCTCCCGGACCAGATCGGCTGTTCTCTTCATTATCAGAGGGTCCTGATCTGAAAAATATCCGGCAACCTCATAAAGGGCTTTGGAGACATCCTCCAGACCGAAATAGGAAACCCTTTTATAAGGAATGCCGTATTCCTTCTCCATATGTTCTGCCAGGGTCGTCAGAGAACCTGAGCATTGAACCAGATTCAATGAGGCTCTGTGGGATTTGCGGATATCCGGGATACGTCCGTCCCCGGTGAGGATGGAGACAACCTGAATACCCATACGGCGGTAATACTCTTTGATAATCCAGGCTTCTCCGGCCAGATTGAATTCCCCCAGAATATTGATGCTCAGAGGACTGATCTCCCCTGTCTCATCTGTTCCGACGATTTTATTCAAAGCCGTACAGGCCGCCTTGTATCCGTCTTTTTTGGTTCCTGCAAAACCGGCGGAATGAACGGGGATCACAGGGATTCCCAACTCCTGCTCCGCCTTGCGGCAGACAGAATCCACATCATCTCCAATCACTCCCACAATACAGGTGCTGTACACAAAAACAGCCGCGGGCTTATGCTTTGCTGTCAGTTCCCTCACAGCGGCCGACAGCTTTTTTTCTCCCCCGTAGACCACGTCTTTTTCCCTGAGGTCTGTGGAGAAACAGAGGCGGTGCAGCTCCGGACCGGAACTGACCGAACCTCTGATATCCCAGGTATAGGAAGCGCAGCCGATTGAACCGTGCACCAGGTGCAGAGCATCGGCTATAGGATAGAGAACTACCCTGGAGCCGCAGAAAACACAGGCTCTCTGACTGACTGACCCGGCGACACTTTTCCGGTCACACTGCAGATCGAAAGCGGCTTTCCCCTTCTCATGGACCTGTTTGTTACGTTCCTTTAAAATCGGCGCACTCATTTTCATTTCCTTATCTTCAGAAACTTGATGATCCGCCGGCCCCGGGGGCCGGCTCATCATACTACATAACCAGTTCGAAACTCTCTTCAGGACTGTCCCTGTCCTGTCTGTCCATCAGAACCCCCAGAATCTTTTCAAGAATCCGTATGGCTCCCATGTACCCCACAGTGGGGAAGTAGCTGTGTCCCACCCTGTCGTAAATGGGGAATCCCATTCTGACAAAGGGAATATCATCATCCCGGGCAATGTACTTTCCGTAGGTATTACCCATCAGAAGGTCGACACCCTGCTCTTTGATCCACTGATGCATCAGAAACAGGTCTGCTCTTTCACCATTTTTGAACTTGGATTCAGGAACAACGTCTCCCAGAATAGACTCCATTTTGTTCATGAATTTCTTACCGGGCGTACCGCTTACGATATAAACAGGCTTCATATCGATATCCGCCAGAAACTCGGACAGAGCCAGAAGCTGGTCGGGATCTCCCCAGAGGGCGACACGCTTACCGTACAGGTAGCTCTGCATATCGGTAATCATATCCACAGCTCTCCCTCTTTCCGCTGTCAGGGAATCGGGAACGGGGGTGCCGGTGACTTCACTCAATTTGGCGAGGAACCTGTCGGTAGCCTTGATCCCGATGGGCAGATCCAGGGTTTCATAGGGAACACGGCACTTTTTCCAGAGCTCTTTGGCTGCCGGTTCGGATGCCCAGGCTCCCAGAGCAAAGGTAGCTTTGCTGCTGCCCGAAGACTTGATATCGGCGATTTTCGCTCCCCCTTTGGGGTAAAACTCATGGTGTCCGGTCATGGGAGCATCCATTACATCTGATGTATCGGGATACATGACATAGGGGATTCCCATGGTTTTCATGATTCTTTTAATCTCACGCATATCAGAGGGTTCCACCCATCCCGGTAGGATATTCACCTGATCCAGAGGAGCGGCTTCTTCTGCCGGTTTTTCGGCCAGCTGTGAAGCCATGGAGGCACACATATTGGCAAAACCGGTGACATGGGACCCGATAAAACTGGGAGTCGGAGCATAAATGACCGTTTTCCCTTCAGGCACCTTGCCCTCGTCTATGGACTTCCTGACGATCTGAGCCAGGTCGTCACCGATTGTCTCGGACAGACATGTGGAGTGAACCGCTATGATTTCGGGGTTATAGATGGTGAACATATTGTTCAGGGCCTGTACCAGGTTCCCCTGACCTCCGAAAACAGAAGCCCCTTCAGTAAAGGAACTGGTTCCCGCCATAACAGGCTCTTTATAATGCCTGGTCAGAGCAGATCTGTGATAGGCACAGCACCCCTGGGAACCGTGGCTGTGGGGAAGGCATCCGTGGATACCCAGAGCCGCATACATGGCTCCCACAGGCTGGCATGTTTTTGCCGGATTGACTGTCAGAGCGGAGCGCTCGGCCACTTCGGCAGTTGTGTGTTTCAGTAACATAATATTCTCCTTACCGGCACCCGAAGGGGGCACCGGTATTCGTTTCGATCAAGCCGGAAGGCTTACTCTGTCATGGTGACCGCGGGAGCTCCGCTCTCAACATAGACAGGAGACAGGGATTCACCCTTCTCCCAGGGAGCACCGACCAGTCCCCAGACTCTGCTGCTGACCATCAGGGCAATGTCCTTATAGAAGTTCACTGCACCGGCGAATCCGGCATAGGGTCCGCCGTAGTCATAGCTGTGTAGCTGTTTTAAGGGAACGCCCATCTTCTGAACGGCATATTTCTCTTTGATTCCCGCACAGAACACATCGGGTTTATGAGCCTTGATCAGCTCTTCCATCTCATAGTGACTCAGGTCATCTATAACAAGGGTTCCCTCTTCCATCTGGGGCATAAGCCCTTCGTAGTCACTGAACTCTAGGCCCCGTTCTTCGGTCAGGCGGGCTCTCTCTTCGTCTGTGATCCTCTGGTTGTATTTATCAGGGTCTGCAGAAACAGAGAGTTCCTCGATGTTCCGGCTGTCCGCATCAATTTTGATATTGGGAATGACCCGGCGTCCTTCATAATCGTCCCTGTGACCGAACTCATATCCGGCAGCCAGGGTTTTCATACCCAGCTCTGTAAACAGGTCCTGATAATGGTGAGCTCTGGAGCCTCCCACAAAGAGCATGGCCGACTTCCCTTCGGTTCTGGGCAGAACTTCATCCCGGGCAGCTGAAACAGCAGACATCTCTTCGGCTATAACCTCTTCCACCCTGTCCTTCAGCTTCTGACTGCCGAAATAATCGGCTATTTTTCTCAAGGATTTGGCAGAGCTCTCGGCTCCGATAAAGTTAACCTTGATCCAGGGAATACCGTATTTCTCCTCCATCATCTCAGCAACGTAGTTGATGGAACGGTGGCACATGATACAGTTCAGATCAGCCGAGTAGCTGGAGGCGAACTGGTCGTATGTTGAGTTACCGCTGAAGGTGGCTCCCAGGGTAATACCGCATTTCTCGAAGATATCCTCCAGAACGAAAGCATCTCCGCCGATGTTGTATTCTCCCAGAAGATTGATTTTAAACTCACCTTCGGTCTTCTCTTCACCCTTGCCGATGACATGTTTGAACAGCTGGTTGTTGGCAATATGGTGGCCTGCCGACTGGCTGACCCCCTTATACCCTTCACAGCTGAAGCCGAAAACATTACAGTCTCCCAGCTCTTCTGTCATTTCACGGGCAACCGCGTGCACATCGTCACCGATCAGACCGACCGGACAGGTGCTGAAAATACCGATGGCCTTGGGGTGAAAGGTGTCATACGCTTCTTTCACAGCCTTTTTCAGTTTTTTCTCTCCCCCGAATACAATGTTGGGGTCCTGCATATCCGTTGAAAAACAGTAGGTCATAAAATTCTCATCACTGCCTGCTTCCGTTCCGGGTCTGGTCTGGTTCCGTCTGGTCAGCCAGGAATAGAATCCGCAGCCAATGGGACCATGAGTCAGGTTTATAATATCTCTGGTAGGTCCGAGAACTACCCCTTTACAGCCTGCATAACTGCAGCCCCTCTGGGTGATGATTCCCGGAATAGTCCGGACATTGGCCTGAATCTCGGGAATCTCACCGGGATCATTCAGAACAATAGACTTCTTTCTCTTCCTGGCGACTTTGGCCGGGTAGATATCCAGTATGTCGTCTTTCAGTTTTTCATTATCTGCTAATGAACTCATTTTACTTCTCCCTATGCAGCCTGTATCACTGCAGAATACTGTCCCCGTTCTCACCAGTTCTGACTCTGTAGGTCTCTGTAGCAGGCAGAACAAAAATCTTCCCGTCTCCGGCTTTACCAGTCTGGTTGGTCTTAATCAGGGTATCCACTGTCACATCCACCATATCGTCAGGTACAATGACCAGAATCATCCTCTTAGAGATGAGACGGGGGCCGCTGCCCAGAAGGGCTCTGGCATATTCATCTCCCTCATCCGCAGCCTTAAGAACCTGGTGGTCCACCAGCCCCTTTCCCCGGCCCATAACGCGGCCGGTAACTGTAAAGGAGGTTATTCCCGCCTTGGTGAGTGCCTCTTTCGTCCGGTTCATCTGATTGATGCGGACAACAGCCATCACTTCCTTCATTCCTTCTCTCCTGTCCGGATGGTATAGGTTTCTTCCACCTGGGATACAAAAATCTTCCCGTCTCCGAAGGAACCTTCTTCGCCGGTTTTAGCTGATCCCATAATGGTTTTCAGTACAATATCCTTATCATCTTCGGGGACAACGGTTATCAGAAGCTCCTTGGGGAGTTCATCATAAACAACATTTCCCAGTTTCAGTCCTTTCTGCTGGCCTCTACCGGCCACACTGACTTTTGTTACAGCCGGATACCCTGCATCCAGAAGAGCATCCATAACATCCTGTGATTTTTCGGGTCTTACAACGGAACGTATCAATACCATTTTTTATCTCCTAAGGGTTACGCAGTGATGCCGTAATCGACGAGCAGCTGTTCCAGCTCTTCAATTTCAAGGGGGGTGGGAATGACAAACAGTTCGTTGTCTGCCATCTTCTTGGCCAGGGAGCGGTACTCGTCAGCCTGGGCATGTTCGGGAGCAAAATCAATAACAGTTTTTCTGTTGATCTCTGCTCTCTGTACCATATTTTCTCTGGGTACGAAATGAAGCATCTGGGTTCCCAGTTTCTTGGCCAGTTCCTGAATCATCTCTTTCTCGTTATCCACCAGACGGGAGTTACAGATCAGTCCTCCCAGACGGACACCGCCGGCATCAGCATATTTAACAATACCCTTGCAGATATTGTTGGCCGCATACATAGCCATCATTTCTCCGGAAACAACGATGTAGATCTCTTCCGCTTTTCCTTCACGGATGGGCATGGCAAATCCGCCGCAGACAACATCTCCCAGTACGTCATAGAATGCAAAGTCGATCTCTTCATCCTCATAGGCACCCAGCTGCTCCAGCAGATTGATACTTGTGATAATTCCTCTACCCGCACATCCGACACCGGGTTCGGGACCGCCGGATTCTGTACAGAGGGTTTTGGAATACCCTTCTTTCACGATGTCTTCCAGTTCTACATCTTCACCCTCTTCTCTCAGGGTATCCAGAACGGTTTTCTGTGCCAGACCGCCCAGTAAAAGACGTGTTGAATCTGCCTTGGGGTCACAGCCCACAACCATAACTTTCTTACCCATTTCTGCCAGACCGGCAACGGTGTTCTGTGTTGTTGTGGATTTTCCGATTCCACCCTTTCCATAGATTGCTATTTTTCTCATTTTGCAGCCTCCTGCCTTCATAATCAGTTGCTGACTCTATTGCAGGAGTTGTGCCATTTTTTATTTTTACCGGAAGAAAGGAGCAGACATGACCGTACAGAAGGTAGACTATATCCTTTAAATATAAGCAATTAAAAAATATACAATTTTTTTCTGATTTTTAAAAAAAGTCCAAAGCAAGGATTTTTTTGCAGCAGTGTGTTTTTTACATCAAGGTAAAGAATGTCCCCGGAAACCGAACTTTTATACAGATAGGTACAGACCCATCAGGCGATTTGAATCGAATACCCGGGGCTTATTATTGTACAGAAGGGAAGAATATCTTAAGCAGAATGGGTGAACGAAAAAAAACCCGGTTTCCTTTGAAACCGGGCTATAGAGACTGAACAAGGTCAGTTCAAATCAGAATCAACAGGGAGAAAACTCCCTCATCAGTTCAGGAGCCCGCAGCTCTCCGGCCTTGCGGGTGAACTCACCGCTGTCCTGGTGGAAATCATAGTCCTGCCGCCAGGTTTTATAATTACGGATGACATCCACTACAGCCGAGCCGATATGAGCGGCTTCCTCATCTGTCATAGTCGGGTGGAGAGAGATTCTCACCCAGCCGGGCTTATCCGTCAGATCTCCGCTGTCAATCATATCCGTAATCTTCATGGAAGTGTTCTGATCAATGGAAAACAGAATATGCCCGTAGGTACCGGCACAACTGCACCCGCCTCTGGTCTGAATCCCGTAACGGTCATTGAGAAGTTTGACTATCAGATTATGGTGTTCACCAGGTGCATAGATGGAAACAATACCCAGACGGTCTTTATTCTGAGGTTCCAGCATATAGACCATAGGCTCCTTTTTCAGCTCGGAATAAAGAATCTCATAGAGTTCCTCTTCCCGGGCTCTTATTTTTGCCGGTTCCATAGCCTCTTTCACTTCAATGGCCAGAGCACAGCGGATCGCCTGAAGGAATCCCGGGGTTCCGCCGTCTTCTCTTACCTCAATTTCATCAAAATAGCTGTGGCTGCCGAAGGGAGTGGTCCATTTCACCGTACCTCCACCGGGCTGATCGGGAATAACCCTCTGATACAGCTCATTGCTGAGAACCAGAACTCCCGATGAGCCGGGTCCTCCCAGGAATTTGTGGGGCGAGAAATAGATGGCATCCAGCCTCTCTTCAGGATCTTCAGGATGCATGTTTATATCCACATAGGGAGCGGAGGCGGCAAAATCCACAAAACAGTACCCGCCGGCATTGTGCATCATCTTAGCCATTTCATAATAGGGAGTGATAATTCCAGTGACATTGCTGCAGGCCGAAAAGGCGCCGATCAGCAGGGGTCTGTCGCTGTTCTTCTTCAGCAGAAACTCCAGGGACCGTAAATCCGGAAGACCTGTTTCATCCACACGGGGGAGGATTTCCACATCACAGGCACACTCCTCCCAGCTGATCTGATTGGAGTGATGTTCCATATGGGTCACAATCACAAGGGGTTTAAGGGGACCGTGACAGGTTTCGGGGCAGCCTTCGGGAAGCCTGAGCCCCAGCATTCTCTGCAGTTTGTTGATAGCCGCTGTCATTCCGAATCCAGCCAGAAACAGAGAATCCCGATCACCGGCACCCACATGATCCTTGATTTTCTGACGGGCATCGTGATAAGCCCTGGTCATGGTCGTTCCGGTAAGGGTCGTTTCGGTATGGGTGTTGGCAACAAGGGGCCCGATTTTTTCAGTCATAAACTGTTCAATGGGGGCATACAGACGGCCGCTGGCCACCCAGTCGGCATAGACGATGGGAGAGGTTCTGCCATCAGACAGTTCCATGGTCTGATCCACACCGATAATGTTATCTCTGAAGGGTTTAAAGTGTTCTATTAATGTCATTCTGCTATCCTGTTTTGAACTGAATTGATCCATGGTAATCCAGAATGAGTCATGAATCAAGAGAAAGATCGGAGCTCGAGTAATGTATTTCCATTATATATGATTTTTTCTGTTTTTCAGAACCGCCGGAAAGAAGGCGGTCCTGTTGTCCGGGTAGTCAGGAAATGATTCCAGATACCATTTGTGATTGGCCACAGCCCGGGGATAGAGGTTGGCAAAGGTGAAGAGAGAAAAAGCAAGACCCGGCAGAGACCAGGTCAGCAGCGCCCAGCCGGACCACTGAATCCATTCCCCCAGATAGGCAGGACTGGAAACCAGCTTGTAAAGACCGCCATGGGGAATATGGTAACCGGGGCCCTTATTACGCCTCAACGTCCTGATAACAGCATCGGAAAAACAGTGAATGCTAAAACCTGCCAGAAAGATCAGAAGCCCTGTGAGAAACCGGGGGGATCTGAAAAAAGAGGCCTCAACGGCAGGACGGATATAAAACAGATAATACCCGTTGATAAAGCCGTTCATACCATTAAAAAACCAGGCGGACAGAACGATTAAAGCCGGAAAATTCCGGCTGTTGCCTTTCATAAGAAGGGGAAACAGAAAAGTTCTGTACAGATAGTGGAATTCCCAGATCAGCAGAAAAATCAGATTCAGGGAACCCTCCTGCCGGGCGGGAGAGTACAGGTACAGAATGAAAATTGTGGCTGCCGCCGGCAGTTCCATAACCATCCAGGCCATGCGGGAGTCCCATACAAAAACCCGACTCCCCGAAGAACCGAACTTGCCGTAGGGAGCCCTGATGAAAAACAGCAGACCCAGAACGGGAAGGACCAGGGAAAACTGGGTAATCAGAAGTATCCTGTAGAGGCTGTCAATCATGAGATCCCCTGATAAGAGCATTCAGAAAGGGAGATTCCGGATCTTCCAGTTCGAAGATCACAGTCTCCTTCTCCCCATTCTGCTTCAGATGATAGAGGGGAAAGGGTTTCTGCAGAAAGGAGAAGAATCCTCTTTTTGTTATCTGCTCCAGGGACTCTCTGCGGGAAACAGGAAAAGTCAGGTGGTGCTTTATGCCGTTTGAACTTTTCCTGTTCAGAGGGCTGCCGGCTTTCGTCAAAGCGCTCAGCCAGTTGTCCTGATCAAAGCTGACAAAATGAAGATTATCCCCTTTGTCTGTCACAAACAGTCCCCAGACTGGTACAGCTGCATTTCCCGGAGGAGAAAACAGACGGCCCAGAGCCCAGTGTTCGGCTTCAATATCCAGGATTTCCCTGAGACAGGATTTTAAATCGGATTGTTCGGTCTTAGTGTTTGGCATACGTTCAGTATATCCGGAAATTCTTATCATTGGATATACTGAATCAAGTTTTAACCATCCTGAGAAAAGCTGTACAGAGTACCGGTAGTTAATCCAAACAGACTATTCCCCCACAGGGTTATACTGTTTATATATCGTGCTTCGGTATCTTCATAAAAGAGTTCAGGATTTTTAGGATTGCTGAGACTGTATGCTCCCAGGTATCCAGAATTGGAAAAGTAAAGAAAATCACCGGCAACCTTTACCCCCTTGGCATCTCCTTCTATCCAACAGCTAGCCGATCCGTAATTATCAAAACTAGAATCAGCGGTTCTCCAGTTTGAAGCCTCTTCCAGATTAAGAACAAAAAGACCGGTATTTGTTCCAAGGTATACCAACCCCTCCTGAACATCCACTGCATGAACAGTACGGGAAGAAGACGCTCTGTCATAAAAAACACCTTCCAGAACAGGATCTTCCGGGTTGGAGAAATTATAACAGCAGAGTCCGTAGTTGGAATCCAGAACAAGTAAAGAGTCCTCATAGACTTCAGTACCGGTTACATTATAATTTGTATCAAAATCACTTATGCTGATCATCTTATCTGAATCAGAAACATCAAAAATTTCTACTTTATATTTTTCTCCGGCAATCAGATAATCTCCGGCAAAACTGATGGAATAAACCTCTCTCTGAGTCACGATTTCTCCTATTTTTCCTCCCAGAGCTCCACTACTGCTTATACTGTACAGATCAATTCTCCTGTTACCTGTCCGCTGATAAAGAACATCGCCGTTTACAGCAATACCCCATCCGGAGGCTGTATCACTATCCAGGAGTGTCAGAGTATCATTATTCCCGATACTGTACTGTCTTATTGTTTTATAATTTCCAAAAGAATACAGCCTGCCTCTGTCCAAGGCCAAAGCGCCACAGGCCGGCGCTGGGGGAGCCCAGGTTGCCCTCAGACTCAGTGGAGCACCAGTGTTTAAAGAAACCATTCCAATACCATTATCATAGGTTGTCACAAATAATGAGTTTCCATCAGGGCTAAGAAGACGGGGATAGTGGGGAATAGAATGACTTTTCTTTTCATAGATACGCCCGTTGATATTTATTGCCTGAACGGTGTTATTGGATCGTTTTACAAACAGAGTATTGTCAATGATAACCGGCATATTTTGATAACTGGTATTCCGGTCATCCAGCACTTTGAATTCCATAAGAGTTAAAGAACCGTCACTTCCGATATCATAAATCCATAAAAGAACATCGCTGTTACTTAAATAGTGGGTATCACAAAGGACAGCCAGTTTTCCGGAATCTCCATTGGCCGTCATATAGGTATAGAGTAAATCACTCTGATCAAAACCGGGGGCATCATCCAGAAGATTGACAGCGCTCCAGCTGTCTGACAGAGAATCATACAGGGCAATCTGGCTGGTGCCGGAGCCGTTCCGACAGCGGGAGTAGAGTGTATCTCCCACAAAAAACAAATCACTGGTACTTCCTGAGGTGACAGAAATAGAGCCTCCGTAACTCAAAGCGGATTCCGTCTTCAAGTCTGAGGGATTACTCACATCCATTGCAAAATGATTACTGCTATTTGATTTAGTGAGGTACAGAGTCTGATCCTTCAGACAAATACTTTTAGTATAATCAACAGTGATTCTGTCCTGCTCTGTAATAGTTCCCGGAGTACTGATATCTAAGGAAATGATCACTTTTTCGTTAAGTGAGGAACCGGCCTTCAATATAAACAGAGTATCATTATTTGCAGCCATATCATAAACTAAATTGCCTACACTGTAGGTTGTTCCTACTTGAGAGCAGCTGTTAATATCCAGTTCCATAATCGTTCGGTTTGAAGGATACTTATCAAAAATAAAAAGACGGTTACCATCCGGAGTAAATGTATACGTACTGACAGAACGGTTACTCTCATCTCCCAGGATTTCTGTATAATCCGCAATAAAAGCTCCGGGAATAGTCTTGAGAGACTTGCAGACAGCGGCAGTACTAATCACTGAAGAGAAGGATTCACAAGAGACTTTGTAGTAAAATATGTTTCCTTCACTGACACTTTCATCTCTGAAATGGGAATATGTCCAGCCTACAGGAGAGATTCTGGAGAAACTGCCCTCTTCACCACTCTTTGACCGCCACACTGTATACTCTGCGTCATAACCTTCTGCACAGTGTACGGGATTCCAGTCCAGAAAAACCGCATCAGCTCCGGCCGACAAACGGGGAGTCAGCGATTCGGCACCCAGTGGAACTATATTCATAACAGAAGAATCCAGATTGCCTTCGGAAGTCACAGCTCTGACCAGAACCTGGGACAGCCGGTTATTACGAACTCCATGTTCATCCTTATTTAACACCAGAGAGATTCGCTCCTGTCCCGCTTCCGGAACCACACGGACCTGTGATGCGGAAGCCTCGGTAAAACTTTCTTCATCCAGGGTGTAATACACAATATACTCCCGGGCCTCAGACAAAGGCTCCCAGCTGAGACTGATTGCGTTATTTCCGGATACGGCTTTCAGGGAGGGAATGCTGTTTCCGGGGTACTGCAGCCGGAAGGAGGAATGATCATCCACATTTCCGTTCCAGTCGGTGGCCGTCAGGATGATCAGAATATCAGAGCACATGCTCTCGGTTGAAAAACGGATATCAAAGGATGCGGACACTCCCGTAGTACTCTCAACAGAGCTTAATTCAGCAGTGCCTTCTGTTATAACTTTTCCCAGATCATCCTGAACCTGATAGGTCAGAACGGGGAGTACAGAACCGTCGTCACTCACAAGGCCGGTAACAGCAACATTCTGACCATAAACGGAATCTGCAGAAGGGCTCTCTACCAGTACAACAGGTGCTGTACGATCATTGGCTCTGTCCAGGATCATTTCCTCCAAAGGAATCAGATCATTCCGGCAGGAGAGCAATGATGCCAGAATGATGAATACAATAATTAAGCAGGGTCTCTGTTTCATTTATCTACTCCTCATCCATAAAAAAGACTGTTGTCTCTGCCGCTTCTGAAGCTCTGCTGATCCCGTTCCCTGAACTGACCGCTGCCAGATAGGAGGCTTCGGCGGCTCTTTCAGGATCTATGGCTTCGGCAGCAGAAAAATACTTCTGAGCCGCCTCGGTATTTTTCATTGCATAATAGCTTCTGGACAGGTTCAGATTTATAAGAGCCGCACTGCGGCTGGCATCCTTCCCTTTCTCTCCAAGCAGTTCCAGTACACTCAGATAGGCATCCACAGCTTTATCATAACGGCCTGCCAGATATTCCAGATTAGCCATATTCACCCGGGGGCTCATATAGGAGCTGTCTTTTCTCACAGCCTTGTTAAATGCACTAATTGCCTCGGAATTCCGACCGTATTCAGCCAGGACAATTCCCAGACGGTTATAGTCCTGTTTGCTCCCCCGCTCTTCTGCTTTTCTGTAATAATCTGCCAGTATTATTTCGGTCAGATCATCCAGGTCTCTGCTGAAGGCAGAGGCAATCTGTGGGGCATCACCATACTGAAGTCCGAGGTCTGTTTCCCGGAGTCCCACCGGTCTGAATTCTTTGCGGGCTTCGGCCGTGAGGTACATACTTCGCTGATCCACCCTGTCTTCCAGAGAGTTCCACTGTTCCGCACCCTTCTGCCAGGCATCCATAAAGTCCGTTTTCCCTATCAGGGTGATTTCCACAGGAACCCAGAGCTCACCATCGATATTAATGGTCATGTCTCTGTCCGGGTGGATGCGGACCGCCGTGGGGGCCGCCTCTTTTGTATTAAAAGCGGTGTATATATGGCCGGGAACAGTGAGAAAAGCCGTTTCAATACCCAGAGTTTCCAGTAGGCTTAGATAAAGCACGGTCAGATCATCACAGTCACCAGTAAGTTTCTTCAGTGTATTCCGGGGCAGATTAACCGTATCCACAGTGAGAGCTTCCGTATCTGATACAGAGGCAAAGGGCTGTAGAGGATCGGCCTGATATATTACTCCGATCTCTGCAAGAGCATGATAGATCTGCATGGCGCTCTGGAGCTGTGCATTATGGCCTCTATTCACATCCTCTTTACAGCTATGCCGGATAAAACTGCTGTAATTCTGCAGGGCGCTGTCCGCGGGAGTGATGAATGCAGCTACCTTTCTGTCGTCATCCCAGAGCATGGAAGACTTATCATAGAGGTCGTAAGACACAGGATAGGCCTGATCCACGGGCCGGCGGTTGTAAGCATAGGAAACTCTCACTTCTCCGCTTAACGGGGTAACCCCTTCGGTCATAAAGACCTCATTATTGAAAGACGCTTTCAGAGGAACAGTCACTGTTTCCCCTGATTCGATTACATCCAGTTCCTGAATAATAGTCGGAGCATCCATATATCCGGACTGAAAGAAGGTGAACACAACATTATGAAAGTCATTTTTATCTGTATTCGTGACGGTCACAGAGCCGAAGGGATTTTTTGTATAATAGCTCTGCATGGAGGCGAAAAGTGGTTCTATTTCCGCATTGGTGAAATTCAGACTCTTGATGACAGCATCAGGAGAATCCGGATCCTTCCCGAAACGGAAGCTCACGACTCCGCCAATCCCGAATAGAAAACCGTTCATATCGGTATGATAACTGTCCAGGCAGTGCTGGTAGCGCAGAGAAGGGACCAGTGTGAGATTCATATTGTAGCTGGGATTGAGTCCCAGATAGAGAGCAGTCTGCCCCAGGGCAAAACCGGTGGAGACCATCCCGTCTGTCGAGAGTCCGCTGAATAGGGTTCTCTCGTACCCGCCGCTCAGTCCGATCCCGGCTTCAAAACTTTTTGAAAACCTATGAATAAAACGGAAGCCTCCGGTCGCGTAATACCCGTTGCTGTCCCAGAGATCAGCATCCAGAGAATTCTGACTGTCACTGATCCTGTATCCCAGAGTGAGTTCCGGCTGCAGGGTGGGAAGCGGACGGGGAGAATACTGAATCCCCAGACTTAGGTCTGATATTTTATAGGGAGCACCTGTGTCATATCCGTTTAACGGAGATAAGGCGCTGTAGCCGAATCCCAGACTGACCGGTGAGCGGTAGTATCTGTTGTAGTTGACCTTGTAGGAATCAGGGGATTCACCAAAAAGACATGCCAGAGCTGTCCCCATGATGAAAAAGCAAAGCAACCTTTTCATTAACGATTCTCCATTTATTATTTGAATGAATAATGAACAAATATATCACAAGAAAATAGTTTGAAAAGAGTTTTTCAGCAAATAATGAAAATTAAGAAAAAAAAAGGAACTGCCCCGCATTGAGACAGTCCCTCACATATTCGATTTATGTCTGAATCAGGATGATTTCTTCTTGGAGGCGATATCAAAATAAACCGCCACAATCAGAACCAGACCTTTAATAATATACTGCCAGAATATGGGCATATTCATCACAGACATTCCATTCACCAGACTGGCCATCACAAGGGCGCCGATCATGGTTCCCATGATGGTACCGCTTCCTCCGGACAGGCTGACTCCTCCGATAACACAGGAGGCAATGGCATCCAGCTCGTAGTTGGTTCCGCCCCCGGTTGTACCGGCAGCCACATAACCTGTAAGGACAATACCGGCCACTCCTCCCAGAGTCCCCATCAGGGCATGAACCTTGAACAGGTTCTTTTTAATGTTAACACCCGAGAGTCTTGTGGCTTCCTTATTCCCCCCCAGGGCATACACATACCGGCCGAAACGGGTATTCTGAGTGATGTAATGCACAATCATGGCCACCACGGCCAGAAGAAGAACCGGATTCTGAATCCCTCTGTAGCTGTTCATAATCAGAACATACACCAGAACCAGAGCCGACCACAGTCCGGCCATCAGCAGGTCCTGAGCCAGGGGTTTCAGTTCAAATCCATAGGCCCGCTTCCGTCTGCGGCTGTCCAGACTGCCCAGAAAGATCAGAACCACCACAATAAGAGCCAGAATCAGCCCCACAGGCTTGGGTACATATCCCTGGGCAATCAGGCGGAAAGAGTCCTCAATGGGAACGATGGTCTTCCCCCCGGTAACACCCAGAACACCGCCGCGGAATATAAGCATACATCCCAGGGTGACAATAAAGGCCGGAACCGAGAGATAGGAGATCACCAGCCCCTGGAGGGAACCGATCATCAGACCGACAACAAGGGCAATCAGAACCGTAACGATCGTGGAGGTGATTCCTCTGGCGGCGATAGAGGCATTGGGCATCATATTCAGCAGGAGGTCAGGAAAAACCCGGGCCTGAAAAAAGGCGGCCACCGCACTGACGAATCCTGTAACCGAACCGACAGAGAGATCAATTCCACCGGTCACAATAACCAGCAGCATACCGCTGGCCAGAAATCCGGTAATGGTCATCTGACGGAAGAGGTTTGAAAGGTTTCTTGCCTTGAAGAAAACCCAATCTGTCAGAATGCCGAAGAGCACCCAAATAAACAACAAGGCGATTACCATGGTGTAGCGTTTCAAAAAAGCTTTTGTCTGTGCTTTATCCAGTGTCATGATTAGTCCTCCTGATCCGCCACATTTCCTGTGGCCATAGACATGATTTTTTCCTGAGTCGCATCGGCAACATCTATGATACCGGAGCTCTGTCCTTCGAACATGACCATAATCCGGTCACTCATTCCAATGACTTCCTCCATTTCTGACGATATCATAATGATGGCTACACCCTGCTCTGCCAGGTCGTTGATAAGTTTGTAGATTTCATATTTGGCACCGACGTCGATTCCTCTGGTAGGATCATCCAGTATCAGAATCTGGGGGCTGGACATCAGCCATTTGGAAATGACAACCTTCTGCTGATTCCCTCCGCTGAGGCTCTCAACCGCCACATGCATACTGGGAGTTTTAATGGAGAGGCTTTTAGAATATTTCTGGCTCTCTTCCAGCTCTCCCAGTTTGTTAATTCGCCCGAATCCGGCAAATCTGTCCATATTGGGCAGACTGATATTCTTCAGGATGGACTGGTCGAGAATCAATCCCATATTTTTTCTGTCTTCCGGTACCAGACTGATTCCCAGATCCATTGCGGTTTTAATATCTTTAATGACAACAGCCTTTTCATTCACCTGAATCTCGCCCTGAACAACCTGTCCGTAGGCACCGAACAGAGCGGTCACCAGTTCAGTACGGCCGGCACCCATAAGGCCGGCAATTCCGAAAACCTCCCCCTTATGGAGATCAAAGGAGATACCGCTGATGACCTTCTTTCCGTGTTTATCCGGATCAATGACATGAAGATCGCTGACAGAAAAGACCGTCTCGCCAATCTGGTGTTTTCTCTCAGGAAAACGCTCTGTCATATCCCGACCGACCATCAGGGCGATCATCCGTTCCAGAGAGAGTCTTTCCTTATCCAGAGATTCAATAAACTGGCCGTCCCGGAAGACGGTTACCGTATCGGAGATTTCAAAAAACTCCTCCAGTTTATGGGATATATACAGCATGGTAACACCCTGCTCCTTCAGGAGCCGGATAATATCCATCAATACTTCTGCTTCATTAATGGTCAGGGCGGAGGTGGGCTCATCCAGAATCAGGACCTTGGCATCCTCACTCAGGGCCTTGGCAATTTCCACCATCTGCTGCTTCCCGACGGGAAGGTCCTCCACCTTTTCGGCATAGGGAATATCCAGTTTATACTTTTCCAGAATATCCTTTGTATTGGAATACAGTTGATTCCAGTCTATGCTTCCGTTTTTTTTGCGGGGTTCGTGCCCCAGAAAGATATTTTCTCCAACAGTCAACTGAGGAACGAGGGCCAGCTCCTGATAAACAATAGCAATCCCTTTCTCAATAGCCTGTCTGATTGCACCGGCAGTAAAATTAACCTCTTCTCCATTATAGAAAACCTGCCCTTCATAAGTATCGTGGGGGTATACGCCCGAGAGAATCTTCATAAGTGTGGACTTGCCGGCACCGTTTTCTCCGCAGATCCCGTGAATCTCCCCTCTCTTTACTTTAAAGGAAACATCTTTTAATGCCGTTACACCAGGGAATTTCTTTGTTACACCCGCCATTTCCAGAATGTATTCCGATTCCATCTGGTTCGCTCCTTTTTCATTTTCCTTACAGGCCCCGGGGCCTTTCTTTTTTTTCGGGACGCCGATACCCGGCAGGGTTTCCTTCGGCCCCCATAGTATATCCTTCAGCCCCCTTAGGGTCTGAACGTCACAAGTCTCCGCCAGAACAGCAGAACCTCTGTTTCAGCCAAAAAAACCGGGAGTTTAACCTCCCGGTTATTATTTCACATCAACAGATGAAAATCAGACTTTAGGAGGTCTCTGATCTTCGGGAATGTCTTTGTAAACTTCGTCGTAAGCCTGAAATCCGCTTTTTACAACTTCTTCGTATACGTTGTCTGCATCTACAGAAATAACTTCCAGGAACTTACAGGGAACATCACCGGAGAGGTTGTCACCTGTCAGTTCTTTCAGAGAGTAGGATGTCATACCGGAAATGGACTCACCGCGGCCGAGGGCCAGAGTGGTTTCTACGGCCAGGGGCATCAGTTTTCTGAGATCCTTGAATACGGTCATGGAGAGTTCGCCTTCAACGATGGATTTACAACCGGCGGCTGTGGCATCCTGTCCGGAGATGGGAACAACACCGGCCAGTCCCTGGGCTTTCATGGCCTGAAGAGCACCAAGAGCAGTACCGTCATTGGAAGCAACAACAGCATCAACACCATTGTCGATGGCTGTCAGGATGTTTTCCATTTTGGTTGTCGCAGTAGCACTGTCCCAGTTTTCCACCCACTGGTCGGCAACGATTTCGATTTTTCCGGCATCCACCAGAGGCTGAACGATATTCATCTGTCCTTTTCTGAAGAGAACGGCATTGTTGTCTGTGGGAGATCCGCCGAGCATTACAAAGCGGCCTTCGGGCACTCTTTCCACGATGGCTTTCGCCTGAGCTTCACCTACAGCAACGTTGTCAAAAGAGATGTATGCTGAAAGGTTGGCAGATTTGATCAGTCTGTCATAAGCGATTACCTTAATACCTTCCGCAGCAGCATCATCAACAGCAGTTGCAGCGGCTGCCCCGTCTTCAGCAACGATCAGCAGGACATCAACACCGCCTGTTACCATGTTGTCAATCTGGTCATTCTGCAGTTTGGCATCATGGTTGGCTACCTGAATAACAACTTCACAACCGGCTTCGGTGAAAAGTTTTTCCATTGCATCTGCTTCAGTAGACCATCTTTCTGTATCAAAATCAGAAAAAGAGAGACCGACCTTAAGAGGTTTGTCACCATCCTGCTGACCTGACGCAAACACACTCATACCCATAGAGGCGAGCATAACGAGAGAAAGAAGAATAATAGCTACTTTTTTCATTTTAACTCCTTTTAGTTAAGTTTCTGCCCATTCTAATCGCAACAACTGTGCCAAAAAAGGCGATTATGTCCTATTTCCTTTATTAGTAAACAGTTAATAATTTGTACCATCTTATCATGAATTTTAAAATTTTGCCAAAATGTGCACATACTTGCACAGCTCTGTCTGACGGATGTGCAAGCTGTTGCACGTTCTAAGGAATAATTTTGATTTTGTACCTGATTGTCAGAACATCCTTCCGTAAAATCATGAATAATAAGAACTTGCTAAATCGGAAAAGCGACCTTATTATTTCCTTATGCCTTTAAAAATACTGATTATTGATGATGAAGAGGAGATGTGCCTCTCTCTTTCCGAAATATTTTCTGCCCGGAAATACAGCGTTCTAACAGCCACCGATCCCCTTGATGTCCTCCCCCTTCTGGAAAAAGAGACTGCGGATCTGATCCTGATGGATGTGCGCATGCCCGGACTGGGCGGGGTTTCTCTTCTGAAAATGATTCGGGAGATCTATCCGGAAACCGGAATCATAATGATGTCCGGCTACGCTTCAACGGAAAACATTGTGCAGTGTATGAAATACGGTGCCATCAATTTCTATGAAAAGCCCCTGAATATTCCGGAACTGATCAACGAAGCCGAAGAGTATCTGAACAAACACAGCAGCAGCGCCCTGGAAGCACACGACTCAGATGAGCTTGTTTCAGAGACAAAGGCCATGAAGGATATCTTTCAGATTATCCGGACAGCAGCGCCCACAGATGCCCCGGTGATCATAACCGGTGAGAGCGGTACAGGCAAAGAGAGAATAGCCAATGGGGTGCACAGTTTCAGCCAGCGCTCCAGCGGCCCCTATGTCAAACTCAACTGTGCCGCCATTCCCGACTCTCTGCTGGAAAGTGAGCTCTTCGGCCATGCAGAAGGAGCGTTTACAGATGCCAGACGCAACAGAGAGGGTAAGTTCGAAGTCGCCCATGGGGGAACTCTGTTTCTGGACGAAATCGGTGATATGAGCCTCAACACCCAGGCGAAACTCCTGAGAGTCCTGCAGGAGAAGGAATTCGAACGTCTGGGAAGCAATGAGCTGATCAAAGCGGATATCAGAATAGTTGCCGCTACCAATAAGAATATTCCTGAAATGATTAAGAACGGAGACTTCAGAGAAGACCTCTTTTACAGGATTTCTGTTATCAACATCCACCTGCCCCCGCTGCGGGACAGAAAAAAGGACATTCCTCTTCTGTGCGAAAGTTTTCTGAAGCTCTTCAGCTCGTCCTACGGAAAGGATGTTAAGGAGCTGAGCCCGGAAGTGAAGGAGATGTTTCTGGCCCATGACTGGCCCGGCAATATCCGGGAACTGAAAAATGTGATAGAGCGTTCTGTCATTTTCTGTCAAAGCGGGACTGTGGCAAAAGAGAACCTGCCCAAACAGTACAGAGAAATGAACATTCCTGTGCTGAAAGGAGAGGAGAAACCTCTTGAGGCTTTGTATCAGGATCTCTCCAGACAGGCTATAAGTGATGCTCTTGTCAGAGCAGGGGGCTCCAAAAGCAAGGCCGCCGATCTACTGGGTATTCATCGTAAGACCCTGTATAACAGAATGAAGAAATACGGGTTATCCTGATGCCCTACAGCCCGCCCCTTCTGCAGCTGAAAAATATATATCTCAATAATAAAAAGAGTCATGTGCTGCAGAACATCAGTTTTGATCTGAAACCGGGTGAAATTCATGCCCTGGTGGGAGAGCACCGGGCAGGAAAGACTCCGCTCATAAAAATCATTACGGGAGTGCTGAAACCGGATTCCGGCACGTACCTCCTGAAAGGCAGACTCATAGAGGAAATGAATACTGAACTGGCCCTTCAGAAAGGGATCGGTGTGATTTATCAGGAACCCCTGATTATTCCCAATGTGTCGGCTTTTGAAAACATCATCGCCGGCACCCTGCCCCCCGGCAGGATCTCCCACAAATACAAACTGGAGCAAATCGGGCGCTGCAGAGCCATTCTTGAAGAGATAGGACTGGATGTGAACCTGGAAACACCCATGGAACTGCTCAGCGCCGCCCAGCAGCAGATGATTGAGCTGGCCCGGCTCTATTATCTTGATTTTGAGATACTGATTCTTGATGATATAAGCGGGCGCCTGACAGCCAAAGAAATGGGACTCCTGACCAATGTGCTGAAAAAAAGCAGAAATGAGGGAAAGTCCATAATCTTTATCGATTCGGATGTGGATAATATCATTGAACTGGCCGACCGTGTCACCTTTCTCCACAATGGAATCTCCGGCGGCACAGAAGACGTAAAAGACCTGGACCGGATCAAACTCCTGAGACTGACCTATAATTTTGCCCTGAATCAGAATGAACAGACCGATCAGTCTCTGATTCTGGGAGACCATGGACTTCCCCGGAACCTGATGGCCAATCTGCCGGCGGGTGTTCTGATTTTCAACAGAGATCTGGAACTGACCTCCATTAACAACGCGGCCAACCGGATTCTGGAACGGGAGACAGCTCCGCCCAGCGGCACTCCGGCCCAGGAGATTCTCTTGAAGGAAGATCTGACATGGGCTGAGAAAATCATCGATGTTCTGAAAAATAACGAGGAAAAATCCTGGGAACATATCCCCTTTCAGCAGAAAAAGTTCCTGCGGATAAAAACCATGCCCTTCAAGGACAGTTCCGATACATACAAGGGTTCTGTACTGATGCTGGAAGAGGAACTGATGGAAAGTTCTCTCAGGGAATATCTGGTACGGGCTGAAAAAATATCCTCAGTAGCCGAACTGGCGGCGGGTGTCTCCCATGAGATCAACAATCCTCTGGGAATTATCAACAATTACCTTCAGATTCTTCTCTACGGCAATCCGGATGATGAAACCCGGGAGAAACTGGAGAAGATCCAGACTCAGCTCTCCCGCATTACTGAAATAACATCCAGCCTCCTCTCTTTTTCCAAACTCAAACAGGTTCCCGATCAGAGCTTCAATCTGATAGACCTGCTGGATGAAGTCCTCCTTCTTCTGTCACACAATATCAAGAACAAGAACATACAGCTGAGCCGGACGTACCCGAAAGGCCAGATTATCCTCAAGGGGAATGAGAACAGACTGCGTCAGGTTTTCGTCAATCTGATCAACAACAGCATTGAAGCCGTTGCCCAGGGGGGACATATAAAGGTGGAGATCAACAGGGAAATCTTAGACAACTACATCCAGATTCTGATCAGTGATGACGGCTACGGGATTCCTCTGGAAATACAGAAGGAGATTTTTTCTCCCTTCTTCTCTACCAAGATCAAAAAAGAGAATGCCGGTCTGGGCCTTTCGATCTGCCAGCATATAATGGAAGCCCATAACGGGATTCTCACATTCAGCAGTACACCCGGAAAAAATACGACCTTCAAAGTAAAACTTCCTCTGGTTTGAAAGTAAATCGGCTCATATAAATTGACAAAAGATTCATGTAGGGACACAATTAAATAAACTGCTGTTTTTCCTGAAAAAGGACCATGTATGAAGAAAATTAAATCTGTTACGGCCCTGGGAATGCTGATGATGCTTCTGGTTTCCTGTGCCTCCATCCCCCTGCCCGGCAGTCCGACGGAAAGTCTTTTTGTATTATGCGGCGATCTGGAACGTGATCTGGGAACCGACGGGAACGGCGGCCATTCTCTGGAAAGTATAAGAGTGACTCTGGTACAAGTGGACACAGGTAAAAAGAAGGATCTGGTGTTCTATCCATCGAAAAGCTTTATCAGCACAACCCTGGAACCGGGAAAGTACATGTTCAACAATCAGATTACCCTGTCACTCAGGTGGAAAGGGAGCAGTCATACCAAAACAAGAACCGAGTATATTCAGACCAGTCCCTTTCTGATAGAACCCAATACCGTTTTTATCAGCCCGGTGCTGATAAAGGTTATCGGCCGCCGAGGCTGGTACTCCTACACATCCTACTACAGCACATCCACAAGCAATGTTCTGAAAAAGGGATCTGTGGAAGATCTGTTTGCTCAGCGGCGGTATAAAGCCTGGGAGCTGTATCAGCTAATCGGATGGGAAATCAGCGAAGAATAGTTCGTAAAATATTAAAATGAGACTTTCAGAGCCAGTCCCATCCCTCCGCTCTCATTCATAAAGGGGTTCACATCAAAGTCGGCATGGGCTGTTTCTTCGCTTTCCTTCGGTCTGACAGCCTTGTAGCGGTTATAGTTGTTTGTATAGGTCCAGCCGTAGCGGGTATCAAAAATACCGGCAGCCAGACGGATTCCGAAAGCGGCGCTCAGAATATAGAAGGCTCTGGTTTCCCAGGCCCGTTCCAGGGCTCGTCCCACACTCATAGTGCTGTATTGCCCCTCATCATACCGGTCTATTCCCCAGGGTTCAAACTCTCCGGAGGTGAAGGTGTTCATCTCCATAACACCCCACACAGCCAGAAGATCTGCCGTCAGACCGGCAATCAACAGGCTCATATTGAACCTGCCGCCATGAAGATGGGAGAAAACAGGGGGAATCAGAATTCCTCCGGCCACAGACCAGGTCAGAAGATCCCCGGAAGCATCGTTTCCCATAGCCGCAGCAGTGACCATCCCTGTGAGCCCCAGTACGGGAGGCACAATACCCGTCCAGATTCCGATGCGGGAGGTCGCACGGATACTTCTGTACTTGTCGGGATCCGTCTCATAGACATCATTCATATCCAGCCGCTGTATCTGCTTTCTGTTGTAATTCGAAAGAGTCGTATCCAGACCTATCTTCAGCAGTGTTTCAGTACCCCAGGCCGCCCCCAGCCCGAAAAAGGTCATTGCCCCCACTTCTGTTGTGATCTGCATGATCTGACTTGTCTCGGCATTTGAACGCAATTCGGGAATATCATCGGGGACAGTGCTTGCCTGATATTCTGCATAGGCATTGGCCGCATTGTTGCCGAGATAGTCCTGTGCCAGAACGAGGCCGAAGGCCGTTCCCAGAAAAGCAGAGGTGGCAACGATATTTCCCGTATGGGTTTTCCAGTTGACCTCACCCCGGGCAGCCTCATCTTTTTTAACCGCCACTTTGCTCCGGTCTATTCTTCTGTTCAGATCCGTGCTGTACCGGGCTATCTGAGGATAGAGAACCGGTGCATTCAGGGGAACCATCTTTTTTATCCTGGCATTATAGGAATCCGCCACAAACAGAATTCCCTCCTGCCCCACGGCTATACCTGTGGGGAGGGAGAACTGATCCCGGTCTGAACCGTACTGACCTATTGTGGTTATCAGCTCCCCTGCAGGAGTGTATTTGGCAATACTGTTCTCATCATATACGGTGATGTAGTAAAAACCCGTATCATCGGAACAGACTCTGGATTCGGGTCTGGAGAGAGACAGATTGATTTTTTTCAGCAGGTTGCCCTTGGCGTCTGTATTGTAAAGATCTCCGGTTTCGGGATAGAACACATTAAGGTGATTGGCATTATCAAAATATATATCTCCGGGACTGCTGTTCTCGGATGCCAGAACGTCACTTAAAGTCTCTTCAATGCTGTAATACCTGTCGGGGAGCATCAGTTCACCGCTGTCATCATACTGCCGGGATGTATCGATAACCCTTACAGTACTGCCACCGATGATATAGATCAGACCGGATGGAGAGACGGTCAGTTTATAGCCGCTTCCTCCCCCTGCCAGGTCGGGTATGGGTATGGTTTCCAGTGTTTTAAGCATATCGTCCAGAATTTCGATCTGTGAACTGCCGGGTTCCCAGAGGAAAACCTTCCAGCCTGAAACAAAGAAATCCCCTTTGTAAGGTTCAGCATCTACAGACTGCAGCTCTTTAAAAAGAACATTGTCATCTTCCGGATTCCATTGGAAAAGGAAATTCTTCTGCTTGATATCATAGGCGGTAAAATAGACCAGATCTCCCCTGCCGGTCTGAATCTTCTGGGGTTCGGAAAGAAAAAGATCCTTGGAGCTGCTGAGCATGCTGATTTCATACTCGGTCTCCACCAGAGAGGATATCCCTTCGTACTCCTGCAGAGACTCATCAAAGCGGACCCGCTTGGAATAAAAGGAACTGTCCGCCTCCTCCATTCTTCCCTGAAGAGTGGCGGTAGCCAGTTCACCGGCCTGGTCAAGATAACTCTGTCTCAGGCCCTGCAGGTCTTTATCGTATTCCAGGGCAAGGGTTCTGTTCTGAAAGGATGTGAGTTCTGCCATAAACTGATCGAAGTTTTCCTCATTCTGTCCCAGAGCCAGAAGGGCATCACCCTCTTCTTCCATCCACTGGAATTCCTCGGGGCTGCCGGGGGGAATGGTGAACTCCACAACGGTTTCCTGATCTTCGACAACATCAATGATTCTGGTAAAAACAGTTTCAACCCCTGTGAGCCTCTGCTGGGAAATGGATATTTCATACTGGCCGTTCAGTACTTTCTGAAAGGTCTTATCCGGATTTCTCAGGGGATAGGTATCCAGATTGACAGTGTAGTTCCCCTTTCCGCCTTTCTGCTCCAGTTTGACTGAACCAAAGGCAATCTTAATATCCGAGATCTGAGAAATCAATCCTGCAGTCAGCTCATCTCCCGCATCAAAAACCTCCAGAACAGAGAAGGCTTCCGCACTCTCCGTATTGGTGACTCTGGCTTTTTTCACATTGTAGAGGGAAATGGTGAACTGAAAGACATCATCCACCTGAACCATGGTTCCGTAGATGATCTCGTCAATATCTTCTTCAAGTGCGGCTTCTTTAATGGATTCTCTGTCAGAGGGATCAATTCTCTGCAGTCTGGCCAGATTGAATTCATCCTCTTCCAGAACTCTGTAATCCTTCAGGAACTCAAGAACCAGGGAGACCGTATCTGTTATGGTATTACACAGAGGGTTGTACTGATCCGAACCGGTCTGGTTCTCCATGGGTACAATCACAATTTTCGACCGGAAATCCACCTGAGCGGAAAGAGGGCTTACAGAAATAAGGAAAAGAGAAAGAAACAGCAGAAAAGTCCCTTTGTTCATTCTTAAATAATAAACAGATCCCCTTCATTTGTAAATTAAAGAGTCAGAGAAGTTTTGCTTTTTCCTCATAAAGGAACAAGGCAATAGATTTTTTCGAAACATGAAGTTAAAGTAACTCTGTTATGATCCAGTTAATACATACAATTCTGGGAATACTGCTTTTTGTGTCCCACTCGCTGTTTCTGCTCAGAGCCGTTGTGCTGCTCCGGAGCAAAAAAACTCCCGGAAAGGCCGACCGGCTGTTCCTCAACCTGTCTCAGCTGCTTCTCCCTCTGGCTCTTGTCAGCGGATTCCTGATGATCGGATCCGCGTCAGTGATCCATGTGCTGCCGGCCCTTATGCCTCTGATTATGATGTTTGTATTATCCAGAAGAAGCATCCGCCGGAAAAAGCCTCTGCTGTTGCCTTTTCTGAACTGGATTTTTATCAGTGCAGCCTTTCTGACAGGAGTTCTCTTATGATTTTGTTTAAGGGCAGAGTTGAAACAATGTGCGCCGATATCACAGCCGTCAGCTGTGATGCTGTGGTCAATGCGGCCAACTCCTCTCTACTGGGGGGCGGCGGAGTGGATGGGGCAATCCACAGGGCGGCTGGCCCCTCCTTACTGGAGGAGTGCCGCAGAATCAGAAGGGAGGTCTACCCGGATGGGATGCCTGCCGGTGAGGCTGTGATCACAGGAGCCGGTTCCCTGAGCTGTTCACATGTGATTCATACTGTAGGACCTGTCTGGAAGGGAGGATCATGGGATGAAGAAAAAACCCTTGCCTCCTGCTACCGGAAAAGCCTCGAACTGGCTGACTCGGAAAAACTGGAAGTACTGGCGGTACCGGCGGTCTCCACAGGGGTGTATGGCTACCCCCCTGAAAAGGCGGCACAAGTCGTATACAGGACTCTCGCAGCCCTGCTGCCCGGTTTGGAGTATCCCCGTAAGATTCTACTTGTCTTCTTTTCTGCAGAGGGGGAAGAAGGGTTTATCAGGGCTGTCGGAACCGAAAAGGAGCAGAAGCATTGAGTCTGAACTGGCTCGAAATCAATACTGTCCTGGATGAGCTGCCTGTGGAAGGCTCTTTTCTGCAGAATATCAGACAGAGCAGCTATACCCGCCTCATATTTGAACTGCACCGGCCGGGAAGAAGTTTCAATATTCTCATTTCTCTGGAGAAAAATGCTCTGCGCCTGCATGAAATCACTGCCAGGGAAAAATCACTTCCCAAACCGCCCCGCTTTACAGCCTATATGCGATCCAGAATCCGGGGCGCCAGAATCACAGGGTGCCGGCAGCTGGGAAGTGACAGAATCATCCGTATGGATCTGAAGAAAGGAGAAAACCGGGATATTCTCTATATCCGGCTCTGGGGAGCGGCAGCCAATCTGATCCTGTGCGACAGTGAGGGAACCATTCTGGATGCCTTTTCCAGACGGCCGGCAAAGGATGAAATACCCGGAAAGACATATGCACCTCCTGAAGACACAGCCCCCCCCAAAAAAGAGTTTGTCCCCAGACCCTGCCCTGAGAATTACAGCTCCTACAGCAGCTTTCTGGAAGATCTGTATTCCCACAGGGAACAGGGAGTCAATACAAAGCAGCTGCAGGAGAAGGTTCTTAAACAGCTGAAGATTAAAGAGAATGCCCTCAGAGGCAGAATTAAAACCCTTGAAGCACGCCTTGCAGACTACAGCAGAGAAGAAGAGTACAGAGAGAATGCCGACAGGCTGATGTCTTCCCTTCATCTGATACAAAAGGGATTTTCCGAGTTCACAGCGGATGACGGGAAAGGTCCTATTCCCCTGGACCGGAAGAAATCTGCCGTGGAGAACGCTCAGGACCTCTATAAGAAAGCATCCAAAGCCTCCAGAGGAAAGGCTCTGACACAGGAGGAGCTGGAGAATCAGCATCAGAAACTCAGGCGGACGGAAAACGATATAGCCCGCCTGAGCAGCATCGATGATCCGGAGATTCTGAAGCAGATGCTGCCCCGGGAACAGGAGCAGTCCCGGAACCTGAACAAAACCACTTTGGGGCTTCAATTCGAATCGGGAGGGTTTTCCATTATTGTGGGCCGGTCGGCCCGGGAAAATGAAGAGATCCTCAAGTCCTGTGTCCGGGGAAACGATTACTGGCTCCATACCAGGGACTATCCTGGAGCCTATGTGTTTATCCGCCTTCCCAAAGGAAAGACTGTTCCCCTGGAAACCCTTCTGGATGCAGGCAACCTGGCTCTGTTCTACAGCAAGGCTAAAAACTCGGGAGCCGCCGATCTCTATTACACCCAGGTGAAATATCTGAGAAAGCCCAGGGAAGGAAAACGGGGGCTTGTTCTGCCGACCAGGGAAAAAAACCTTCATATAAAACTGGAAGATCAGAGAATCAAAAAATTGAAAGGACTGGATTAGATGGAAATACTGAAACGGGATATCCGTGAAACCATTGTGAGCGGCCTCTTTTATCCGGAAGAGCCCCGGGAACTGGCCCGCCGGGTAGAGAAGGAACTGGAACAGCAGAAAAACCACCGGGGGGCAGCCCGGATAATCCTCACACCCCACGGCAGCTGGGATCAGTGCGCCGAATGTATTGCCGCCGCCTTTTCAGCAGCCCGGGATTTTAAGCCCCGCAGGATTCTGCTGATAGCTCCGGTTCACAGAGAGAGGGAAGAACAGAAAATCTACCTCCCCACAAAGAAGTTCTTTGACAGTCCTCTGGGACTGCTCCCTGTGGATCAGAAAAGCTGCGGGATTCTGAAACAAGAGGAAGGGCTTTTTACAGTGGATGACTCCCCTCATATGGAGGAGCATGCCCTGGAGCTGCAGCTGCCCTTTATTCAGACACTATTTCCGGACACTCCCCTCATCCCGCTCCTGACAGCCGGACTGAAACGGTCGAATATAAAGAAAGGGGCCGCCCTAATCCGTTCTTTTCTGAAAGAGCAGGAGGGGAACACTCTGATTATTCTGTCCGCCAACCTGAGCCGCTACGGCCGGATGGAAGAGACGGAAAAAGAAGCAGGAACTCTGTTGGAAGATCTGAATTTCCCGCTGAAAAATTCTATGCTAGAAAAAGAAAAGAAGGGAGATGTCAGCAGCTGCGGTGTTGTGCCGCTTCATCTTGTCTCAGACCTGAACCTTTTTTCTGACCGGGAGAAGGGACTCTTTAACCTTCTTCACAGAAGCCGTACGGAAGTGGAAGATAAAAACGGAACCATGGCGGTTCACTATGCCGCAGGAGTCTGGACAGGACACTGAGTGTGCCGGGGAGGGACAAAACAATGAAGAAGCTCAGCAGAGAGGAAGAACTTCAGATACTGAACTGGGTGTACAGTACCATCGGATCGGCCTTCGGCAGGAAGGAGCAGGAGACACCCTCCGTCCTGGAGACTCTGCCCCGGTGCGGAGCCTTTGTCACCCTCCACCTGAAGGAGCGCCTGAGGGGATGTATCGGTTTTATAGAAGGACGGGAAGAACTGCGGTACAGCCTTAAAGAGGCAGGCCATTCGGCAGCCTTCAGAGATCCCCGGTTTCCGCCCCTGACGGAAGAGGAATGGGAAGAGGCGGATCTTGAAATATCCCTGCTCAGTCCCATGGAAGCCGTTGATTCTGCTGATGATCTGATTATGGGAACCCACGGTGCTCTGCTGGAAAGCGGCATCTACAGGGGACTGTTTCTGCCTCAGGTGGCCACAGAACAGGGCTGGGACAGAGACACTTTTATGGATCATCTTTCCATGAAAGCCGGACTTCCGGCGGAATTCTGGAGAAGCGGCAGCTACAGCCTTTACAGCTTCACCGCCCAGGTATTCGGTATGAAAAAAGGCAGCTGAATCCCGTTGGGAACTCTTTTTTAGTATCCACAGGACAGAACAATGATTATATTTACTAAAAATAGTATGTAAAAAAATCGCAGAACAGGAGCAGATCATGGAGAACTTGTCCCCGGTAACAATTGACGGGAAAAAATACAGCGGCATAAACAGCGGCCTCGGTTCCAAAGTATTCCGGGCTGTGGATATCAGTGCCCTGCAGAACGAACCCGGCTGGATTTACGATGCCGACGGACGGGTGGAAAGCTGGAAGCTGGAAACCGTGAGTGAATCTGATGGTGCCATGATGTTTTACGGTCCCCGGGTTGAGGGAGCCCCCTTTGATGATGGAACCTTTGACCGGGAGATACTGGAAAAAATCATCAGAACCTTTCAGGCCATCCGGGATAAAAACGGTGACTACAGAGGATTCTACAGCCGGTCCTGGTTTTTCCTGGAAGACGGGAGAGTCCTGGTTCTTCCGGTGTCTCTGATGGAGTTTATCCGGAAATCGGAAAATGAAAAAAACAGACTCACCAACTGGTACCCCTACAATCATCCTGATAAAACCGATGTATCGGGAATGGAATTCACCGCTGCCGTTCTGGCCGCCCGGCTCCTGTCCGGCAAACATCCCTATGCCCCTCTGGAGGAGGCGGAAGATAACAGAAATGAGCAGCTGAGGCGTCCCCCTCTTCTGGAAGCCGGTTTGCAGATACCCGGTATTAAGACAGAGATTGCCTCCCTTATAGACAGAAGCCTGAAAAATGAAGACTGCAATCTGAAAGAATGGACGGCTCTTCTCGCCGACTGGAAAACCGGGGGAGCCTGCCGGGAGCTGAACAGTGCCGAGAAGGACGAGATTGACAGGAAAGCGGCTCAATTCCTTGAGAAAGGAGAGAAAAACCGGAAACGCCGTCAGGTCTGGAGGAGAAAGAGCAGCCTCTATATTGCCGTTGCCGCAGCCTTTCTCTTTCTGGGAATAATGATCAGCGGTCCCGTAAGAAAAGCCATGGCTCCCCCTGTGACCATGGGTCTGTCTCCACGGGAAGTGGTAGAGGCCTATTACAGCAGTTTCAACACCATGGATCAGGAGCTGATGGAGGACTGCATAGACAAGGACCTCGGAAAAAGAGAAGTGGGAGAGATTACCAATTTATTTGTTACATCCAGAGTGCGCATGGGATATGAAGGCAACAGCGGATTTATCCGTGCTGATGAATGGGTGGCTGCCGGAAAAGAGCCTCTGGAATTCGGCAGCAGTGTCTATGGTGTGACGGACCTTGAAATCCACGAACTGGGAAGCGGACGGTTCCGGGCGGAATATGAGAAATGGATGCCCGGTGCTCCCGATGACAGAGATCCGTCAGACACTTCACCCATCCCGCCCTACGGCACCCGGGTGACCGACCATCTGACCCTGGAAGAACAGAACAAGGGAAACTGGCTTATTGTGGAACGGGAGAGAACGATCGTGGAGATCCCCTACCCCTGAGAGACGCTGAGAATCCGGACTCTGATTCCCCTATAAGATCCTGATTACTCTATGAGAAAGGACCGGATCAGGAAGTATCCCCCGGCGGCAATGACAGAAGAACCGACGGCCATCAGACCGACTCCCGTCTGGGGAGCGTCCAGAGCATAATAAGCAGCAGCTCCGACCCCGGCAATAAGGGCGCCGGTAGTGGCGCTGATTAAAGCGCCCTGCTGCAGCTCTTTTTTGTCATTATGGAAGTTCTGAAAGGCGGACTGCTGAATATCATCGGCCGGCTCGGGTTCATAGATAAACTCATTGAGTTCCCAGAATTCCTTGATTTCCGGTTCTATCCGGCTTTTTTTCAATTCTTCTGTTCTGGTTTCAGAGTCAATGGAAACCATCTCATTTTTACCCAGCATGACGGTGGAGGTCTTTTCCTTGCCTGTGGCAAAATCTGATTTGGCCTCATACGCCTCGCCCTCTTCCACCTCCAGACGGCGGACCACTTCAACCCGGCCCTCAAAGCAGTACACACTGACATTCTTTTTTGACGGTTCTGCCGGATCATAAAACAGGTCATAGCCGAAATCGGTTCCCCGTACGCCGGCCACCGTATCGGAACCTTCAATCCAGAAGGGCGTATCCGCCGTAAGCTTCTCCACCCTGGCCCGGACTCTGCCGTAGGCGACTTCAAAGGTTCCCCCCTCATCCTGAAGGGTTTTCAGAGTGAATGTTGTGTTCTCGGCAATCTTGATAATGGTGCCTGAACCGGAAAGCTGAAGCTCAATCCAGGTCTCATCTTCCGTGAGAATCAGGTCCCCCCCCCTGAGGGCCAGACCATCGGCCTCACCTTCATAAATATCGTAATACCGGCTTTCACCGTTTCTCACCAGAGAGAATCCCGCCCCTTCTGCATACACAATCTCCGCAGAGCTTTCGGCCGGCAATGATACAGCTGCCGTCAGTAAACAGAGCAGTGTGAAAAAGGTCCTTTTGAAACGGCTGTCCCGATTGTCGGTCATATTGAAATCCTCCACCTTTGGCAAGTATCCGATATTCTGATACTATATCTATTATAACATCAATTAACAGTAATCACACCCTCAGGTCCGGATTAAAGAGGTCCGCGGGTTCCGGTTCTGCTTTCCCGCAGCCGGTCAAGGAGAAGATATTGAGTTCCCGGAATTTCAAAAACCGCAAAATTACAGTCATGGGTCTGGGCCTGAACGGCGGAGGGCTGGCCAGTGTCCGCTTTCTGGCCGAACAGGGAGCCCGGGTGACAGCCACCGATCTGAGAACCGCCGAGATTCTGGCCCCCACCATAGAGAGTCTGAAAGACCTGGATATCCGTTATGTTCTGGGGGAGCATAGAATGGAAGACTTCAGTACTGCGGATCTGGTTATCAAAAATCCGGCTGTACCTCCCTCATCCCCTTTTCTGAAGGCCGCCCAAAGGGTGGAAACGGATATATCTCTTTTTCTGTCCCTCTGTACCAATCCGATTCTTGCCGTAACCGGAAGCAAAGGGAAGTCCACAGTGGTATCGGCTCTTCATCATATTCTGAAAAAAAGCTATCCCGGCTGCCGTCTGGGAGGGAATATCACCCGTTCGCCCCTCAGTTTTCTGGAGGAACTGAACCCGGGAGATCCTGTCATCCTGGAGCTCTCCTCCTGGCAGCTGGGAGATCTGAAAGGCCGGGATCTGCTGCATCCGGAGATTGCCGTACTCACAAACATTATGAATGACCATCAGAATATGTACGACAGCTTTGAAGACTATGTGGATGACAAGAAAGTGATCTACCGGGGTCAGAACGGGGAACAGAAATCCATATTCCACCTGGATGAGAGGGGGAAGGTCTTTGCCTCCGAAGCCCCCGGAACCAGCTGGTTTTACAGCAGCAGCAATTCTGAGGCCTCCATTTTTCTGAAGGATGGGAAGGGCCGCTTCAGCTATGAGGGAAGAGATCTGGACCTCCTGCCTGAACAGCTGACAACACCGGGCCTCTATTTCAGACAGAACTGTCTGATTGCCGCAGCGGCAGCAGTCCTGTACGGCGAAGAACCGGAAGCTGTAAAAAGCAGCCTGACAGACTTCCCCGGAGTACCCCACAGACTGGAACTCGCCGGAGAGTACCGGGGCATCCGCTTCTATAACGATACCACAGCCACCATTCCCGAAGCCATGTGTGCGGCAGTGGACAGTTTTACAGATCCCGTCAGGCTGATCTGCGGGGGCACAGACAAGGAGCTGGATTATACTGGAGCCGCCGGCAGCCTCAAAAACGCGGCAGGAATCTATATTCTGGAAGGATCGGCTTTCGGAAAAATCACCGCCGAACTGAATGAGTCTGAAGTCGGATTCGACGGCCCCTTCTCTTCCCTGAAGGAAGCCTTTGACCGGGCCCTGCAGGGTGCGGCAGAGGGCGATGTGATTCTCATGTCCCCCGGGGCAACATCCTTCGGGATGTTTATCAACGAGTTTCACAGAGGGGACAGTTTCCGGGAGCTTGTGAACGCCTTAAGGGGCAATCAGGAGAGCTCCCCGGATTGATCTGTTCAAAATCCGCCGTCCTCTCTATAATAGGCTGATGTTGAATCTGCAGCCCCCCTGTCAGAAAGATAAAGGAGGCTGCAGAAAAGAGCAGAAATATATCCGGAGATTATTATGAATAAAGAATCAGCTATCCTCTTCTTATCCTGTAAAGACAGAAAGGGAATTGTTGCGGAAATAACCCACTTCATCACCATGTATGAAGGGAATATTCTGAACTGTGACCAGCACTATGATGAGTCGGGCATGTTCTTTATGAGAGTGGAGTGGGATATGTCCGACTTTGCCATCCCCGGTAAGAAAATAGAGTCCGCCTTTGAACCAATTGCTTTGAAATTTGAAATGGACTGGCGCCTTGAGTTTTCATCAGACAGACTGAACACGGCCATTCTGGTATCCAAATATGACCACTGTCTCTATGAGCTTCTGATCCGAAACAAGGCAGGTGAGCTGAATACTGATATCAAGCTGATCATCTCCAACCATGAAGACTGCCGGCCCATTGCGGATTACTTCGATATTCCCTTCCACCACATCCCTGTGACTAAGGATACGAAAGCAGAAGCAGAGAAAAAACAGATTGATTTACTGAAGAAGTCTAAAATAGATCTGGTGGTTCTGGCCAGATACATGCAGATACTGTCGGGCAGGTTCATTGATGCCTTTCCCCGGAAGATTATAAACATCCACCACTCCTTCCTCCCGGCCTTTGTGGGAGCTAAACCTTATCATCAGGCTTTTTCCAGAGGAGTGAAGCTGATTGGCGCCACAAGCCATTATGTGACCGAAGATCTGGATCAGGGACCCATCATTGCCCAGGATGTGGCACGGGTCAACCACAGAGACAATGTGAGTGATCTTGTGGAAAAGGGGCGGAACCTTGAGAAATCCGTCCTCTCCAGAGGGGTTCAGCTCCATCTGCAGCACAAAATACTGGTATTCGGTAACAAAACAATCGTTTTTGACTGAGACAGGCCTCTCTGTGGGGTCTCATACCGG
>JAQQAM010000056.1 GCA_028532905.1 Spirochaetales bacterium | reverse complement strand
GCGAAATCGGTTACGAGATGTATTTTATCAGCCGAGGTTCTGTGGATGTTGTTTCAGAGGATGAATCCATCGTCTACGCCACCCTGGGAGCCGGTTCTTTCTTCGGTGAGATCGCCCTCCTCCTCTCGGCGCCCCGGAACGCCACCATCAAGGCCAAAGAATACTGCGACTGTTATTCACTGAATAAAGAGACCTTTGACCAGATTCTGGCGCGCTTTCCCCGCTTTGCCGAACGGATCAGCGACATGGCTGAAAAACGCCGGGCTGAGACGGAAGAGAAACAGAAAAAGAAGAAAAAATAATCTCTCCGGGGTAATAAGATTTCCGGGATTCAGAATATTACTTAACCCCACCGAATGTTAATCCCCCGATATAGTAACGCTGAAGCAGAAGGGACAGCAGGATCACCGGGAAAATGGCAATCATTCCCATAGCGGCCATATGAGTCCATCCCTGCTGAAGAATTCCGAAAGTTGACAGCATGCCCAAAGGCAGAGTCGTCGTGTCGGGAGAGGTCAGGGTCAGGGCAAAGATAAAATCATTCCATGAAAGTATAAATGCGAACAGAGCCGCTGTAATTATTCCCGGGATACTGAGAGGTACGGCGATTCTTATAAAAGCCCTGACTGTCCCGCAGCCGTCAATCAGGGCGGCTTCTTCCAGTTCTTTAGGCAGGGACTCAAATAACCCGCTCATAAGCCAGAATGTAAAGGCTGCATTGTAGACTGTATCAATCAGAATCACGGCCCACCGTGTTCCCAGAAGACCGAAGTTCTGCATGATGATTCTGAAGGGCATGACAATTACAATAGTAGGCAGAGCTCTTGTCAGAAGAATCATGATAAGCAGGATTTTTTTCCCTTTGAATTCAACTCTTGAAAAAGCATATCCCGATGGGACGCCCAGCAACAGTGAAAGGATCATAGTGCCCAAGGAAATCAATATGCTGTTCATGATCCACTTGCTAATTTCCATCTTTTCAAAAACATAACTGTAGTTATCCAGTTTAAAGCCCGTAAACAAGCGGGGGGGTATCTTGAACATGGAGATTCTTGATGCCAGAGATGTCGATAAAAGCCAGATCACCGGAAAGGCTATAAATGCCAGAATCAGCAGAAGAATTATGATTCTTGAGGCTAAAAGGGTTTTATCCAGTAGGGATTGACGACTTATTACATTCATTTCAGCCTTCCTTTGAGTATATAAATTTGACAAATATCAGTCCAACGATGATTCCCACAACCAGAAGTCCATTGGATAGGGCCGCGGCATAACCAACCTGCAGCTGATTCATACCAACCTCATAAATCCGCAGATTTGCAACCGTTGTCGAGGTCCCGGGACCTCCTCCTGTAATAACCCATATAATATCAAAGACCTTCAGCGCATCCAGAGAACGGATTAGAAGAGCCACAAGCAAAGTCGGTTTGAGAAGGGGCACCGTGATCCTGAAAAACAACTGTACGGCACCAGCCCCGTCAATCATAGCTGCTTCATAGGGATTTTTGGGAAGGCTTTTTAACCCGGCAAGCAGAATAATGACCATCAAAGGTGTCCATTCCCAGACATCAACGATTATAACTGACAGCAGTGCGAGATGCCTCTCAACGATAAGTCCCCTCCCGATATTTATCCCGAGAGCTCTCAGATAATAACTCACCATTCCCATATCGGGATGATACAGGGATTTCCAGACCAGACCGGCGACTAAAGGAGTGAACACTGTGGGAATCAGAATAAACGTTCTCAAAATTTCCATTTTTTTGTTTTCGCTGTTCAGAAGACCGGCAATAGCCAGCCCGAATATCAACTCGACAGACACAGCACAAAAAACAAAAACCATGGTTGTGATCAGTGAGTTCAGAAACTGCTCATCCCCAGCCATTTTCCTGTAATTATCCAGGCCGACAAACTCAGCTGTTCCTCCGAGCTTCAAATCGAAAAATCCGATAAACAGATTATACAGAACAGGGTAGAGGAAAAATACAAGCATATAGACTGTGATCGGTACAAGAAAATAAATAAGAGTTCTTTTTTTCTTGTCAAAGCTTTTTTGTTGGAACAGGTACATGGTCTTCACTCCGGATCAGACCGACGGCCTATTCACCGCCGGTCACATAGGTTTATTAGAATATTGCTTTAATATCTTCAGCTGCTGCGGCCAGTGCCTCATCAACTGTCAGCTCATGAGTAATAGCCTGATTAACTCTCAATCCCACGATGTCCTGAATTTCATTGTATTCAGGGATTCTGGGACGATAGTCGCCGTCACCATTCTCAAAGGAGTTCAGGATATTCGAGAGCCAGGGCATTTCAGCATTCAGATCAGGATCTTTCAGGGTGGAATAGCGGATGGGAGCTCCGTCATTCATCATCCAGTCTTTCATGACTTCCTTGCTGGTCATAAACTTAATAAATTCCCAGGCAATTTCTGCATTTTCTTCCGAACTGTCGGCATTGATACCGACACCCCAGCCTCCCACACCGTATCCGACATCAACACCGGGTGCTGTGGGGGGTATGGCCATTCCCGTTTTACCCGCAACCAGTGAAATTTCTTCATTTTCATAACCGGATCTGGCGATGGACCAGGACTGCTGCATCATAGCCTGACCGGTTCTGTAAGCTGTTTCCCTGTCATCCCACCAGTAGCCGATAGCTCCGCTGGGTGCCCAGTCATCAAAAATCTGTACAAACAGTTCCAGAGCCGCCTTGCATTCAGCACTATCGATTGTCACTTCCCCGTCCTGAATGATCTGACCGCCAAAAGCTCTCATATACTCCATCCAGTCCTGTGCAACAGCAGACCCTCTGGCTCCGTTTGATACCAGTCCATACATACTCTCATCTTTACGTGTAAAGAAAGCAGCAATATCGGCAAGCTGATCCAGGGTATCCGGAGTAGAGAGTTCATAACCGTACTCTGCCTTGAATGCAGCCTTCTCATCGACATCTTCAAACAGATCTTTTCTGTAAATTAAGCTGTTGGCATAACCAGACATGGGATAGGCAATCTGCTTGCCGTTCCAGCCGCCCATGACCCACATAACAGGAACAATGTCATCGTAATCAATCTCTTCTTTATCCCTTTCTATCCAGGCACTGAGATCTTTGGTATAACCTTCCTGCTCAAACTGACCTGTCCAAACAATATCAACTGTTGCCAGATCATAATCTGCTGAACCGGTGGCATAATCCTGAGTAATTTTCTGACTCAGTTCCACATATCCAAGAATATCAACTTTTACTTCAGCACCGGTAGCAGCCTGAAATTCACTGCTGATTTCTTTGATATAATCGGCATACTGATCCGCCATCACTGCAAAGTGAAGAACCTTTCCTTCATAGGGAAGGGATTCAGCTGCAGGAGCAGCCTGCTCTTCCTGTCCGCCGGATGCGAACAGAAACCCTGTGCCGGCAAATAGTACCAGCAAACTAAGAACAAGACCTTTTCTAATGTTCATTTCTTTCTCCTCAATGTTTAATTATCCTCAGGGCAGGTAACACCCAATAAGATCAAAAATTTATAGCCACCCTGAATGTTTCAGGATCAATGGCCTTCTCAAAGGCTTTCTGTGCCTCATCACAGCTGTATTGAGCACTTAAAAAACCTTTAATATCGATGATTCCCCTGGCCAGAAGCCGGGAGGCTGTATAAAAATCTTTTGTAGAGGGACTGTAGGAACCTGTAATTACATATTCACCGTAGTGGATTCCGTTAGGATCAATCGGAATGGGTTCGTTGGGATGAAAAGATCCGTAATACACAATTGTTCCCATCTTCTTTAGATATTTGAAGGATTCAGCAGCAATGGACGACCGGGCAGCTGTAAAAAAAACATACTCAGCACCCTCACCATCTGTAAGACTGCGAATTATTTCCTGAGCATCCTCATTTACAGGATCTACAGAAAAATGGGCGCCTTCCTTTTCAGCCAGTTTCCGGCGGTCTTCTCTGGGCTCAACCATAATGACCCGGCAGCCTTTCAGCAGGGCAAGCTTCATGTGGAGCATTCCCATTATTCCTGCTCCAATTATGACAATGGTTTCTCCCAGTTCAGGACTGACCCTCCCGATGGAATGGACACAGCAGGCAAGGGGCTCGGAAAAAGCGGCTTCCTGAAAACTGATATCTTTTCCTACGGGGAATACATTGGACACATTCACTGCAATCAGTTCCCCCAGTCCCCCAGATGAACCGATTCCTCCATAATTTCTTTTTTCAGGAGTACCAGAACAAAGATTGTTGAAACCCTGATAACAGGAGCTGCAATGCCCGCAGTCATCAAGAGTTTTATAAACAACCCGGTCACCCACTTTAAAGGATGTGATCATTCCTTCAGGAATTTCAGCTATGATTCCGGAGGCTTCATGCCCCGGAATAAAGGGAAGAGACATTCCGGCGCCGTTGTCAAAGATTCTCTGTTCCCAGGTACAGAGAAGACAGGTTTTCGTTTGAATAAGGACCTGGCCATGACGGGCTGCGGGAGCCGGAACATCCATCATTTCGGCTTTTTTTACTTCTGTAATCCCAACAGCTTTCATAATACCTTCTCCGCTTCAGAAGCTGTTTTACCACCATGTACAATTTCAACAAGTCCAGCTGTTACGGCTCCCGGTTCAGGATGGGTCCAAACATTACGCCCGATTGCTACCCCGGAAGCGCCTGCTTCCATAGACTTTTCAATGACAATGAATAAGTCCTGAAGATTTTTTACCTGAGCTCCTCCGAGAACAACAACGGGTCGGAAACAGCCTTCCACGATGGATCTGAATTCAGGAACCGTTCCGACAAAGCTTGTTTTAATGATGTCGGCACCCAGCTCAGCTCCGATCCGGGCAGCCAGTCCCACAGTTTCAACCGTTTTAGGCGGCTCGGCTCCAAACCCGCCGGGCAGCATTTCAGACAGAACCGGCATACCCCAGGAATGTGCGTCTGAAGACATTTCTGAAATCGCTTTCAGAGTGTCTATTTCATTAACGGCTCCGGGAAATCCCATACAGGCAAGACAGTCAGCGCCTTCTCTCAAAGCCGCTTTATAATCCAGAAACTTATTTCCTGTAGGAAAGTCTGAAAGAGAGGAATTCGCTCCGTCCACCCGTAAAATCAGACCAGTGCCTTTCAGGGCAGTTTCAAAACGCCTGGCCATTCCATATCCACAGAGAACGGCATCAGCGCCAGCCTGAGTCACATCATTCAGGATTTTTTCTGTATCCTGCATACCAGGCAGAACATTCAGCCCCAAGCCGTGATCCATGGCAACGATGACACTTTTTCCATCTTTTTTAAAAATATTCCCCAATCGTCTCATTTTTACTCCTTGTTCCTATTGGACATTTTCATTTTCATTTCATATAAACGGTGCAGACTTTCCTTCTGCTGCTGATGCAGTAAAACGTACTCAGCAAACAGTTCTTCCCATATTTTTTGATACTCTGGATTAGGTTCAATAAGCCTGTCGACTTTAACCCACTGGCTCAGACAATTCTCCCATGACTCGCCGGAGAGTCTTTTTGCAACCAGAAGCATGGCTCCCAGAGGAGCCGCATCTTTTTCTTTCATGACCTGGAAACTCTCACCGCTGATATCAGCTTTAAGCTGAACAAGGGCTCTATTGCGGGCACCGCCCCCAACGGCCCTGATCGGTCCGTTACTCGAGAGTTCACCGTTGTGCAATACCAGATCCAGACATTGCCGAAAGCCAAAAGCAATCCCCTGAAGAAGACTCTGATACAATTCAACAGTGTTGTTCTCTCCCGTTAAACCTGTGACACTCAGAGAGGCCCGTTCATCCCATAGAGGACTTCTTTCTCCGTTCAGGTAGGGGTAGTTCAAAATCGGGAGAGGTGTGATTCTGTCTGACTCTACTCTCTGATTCAGAATTTGTAAGTCTGTATCGAGCAACTGACACAGCCATTTCACTGCAGCGCCGGTGGAAGACATTGTCTCAATCCGAATACTTCGATCCGGAATAACATGAACCAGTGGGGAATCAAAGGCTGTACAGGATCTTGTCAGGCAGGTAGATGTTCCTGTCCCGTCTACAAGGTCTCCGACTTTAAAGGCACCTGCACCCAGAGCCTCACACCAGGCATCAATCCCTCCAGCAAAAACAGGAATTCCATCAGAAATACGACAGGACCTGGAAAACAGTGTCCCAGTGAGCCCGGCTTCATCCCAGGACTTGACCACCCGGGGGAAAATCTTTTCCGGAATACCGCTATCTCCTGTTTGAAATCTGCTGCTGTCAGGATCAAAGAATTCCAGAGTGGAGGCTGTAGAATGATCAATTATCATTTCACCTGTCAGGAGAAATATGAGAAAATCCTTTGGATAGAGGACTTTGGCATCTTTCTTAAAACACTCAGGATTGTGTTTCCAGTAATAAAATACCTTAGCTTCAAAGGAAGTTCCGTCTTTTGCAAAGCCGGGGAAGATTTCCCCAAGTTCTTCAGCTTCCTTCCTGGCCCGGTTATTCTGCCAGGTATCCAGATATTCGCCGGTTTTTGCATTCTGAACAACAACAAGGCTGGGACCGTGGCCGCAGAGACAGATTCCCTGTATGGGCTCACCCGATTTTTCTGAAATCCGGGCAATTTCCGAAAGCAGGATTTTAAAGGATCCGGTCAGGACAGATACCCGCTGTAAACCCAGAGGCAATTCACTATTAATCTCAGCCGGATATTCAACGGAGACGGTTTCAATTTTCTGATCTATTCCCAGAACTGCTTTTACACTTCCTGTCCCGACATCTATTCCTACAACCATTTACATATCACCTTGTCAGAGAAAGAGAATACTGAAAGCGGTCTCCCCTGTAGAATCCTTCAGAAAATTCAATAGGTTTATTATGAATGTCCAGTGTTTTAATACGGATAACCAAAGTAGGCTCACCTTCAACCAGACCCAGCTTTTCACAATGCTCCCCGCCGGCAGCACTGGCTTCAATAAACTTTTCCGCGCCAGATATCTTGATACCGCATTTTTTTTCATACAGCTGATACACAGACTGACTGAAATCATCTTCCTCTGTGACACCTGTATCCAAAGAGATATAATTCTCAAACAGGGCAATAGGTTCACCGTCAGCCAGCCTGAGGCGCTTTACATAAATAACCTGCTGACCACCCTGGATATCAAGAAAATCTGCGACTCTCTGGGTAGCCGGTATCTTTAAGACCTTGAGAACTTCTGTTGAGATTTCGATACCCTGCTGAGCCATTTTTTCAGTGAAACTGAGGAGACGGGAATTCCCGTCTTCCTGTAATCGGGGATGGGCTACAATTGTTCCCCGTCCCTGCTTTTTCACAAGGAGACCCTCAAATACCAGGGCACTAATTGCATTGCGAACAGTTATTCTGGAAACATCAAAAGTTTCGACAAGTTCTTTTTCACTGGGGATTTTATCTCCCGGTTTGTAGGCACGCTCTTCAATCTTATTTCTTAATAACTCCTGAAGCTGATAATAAAGGGGTACAGGGCTTTCTAAATTCAACATAGTCACTACCTCGTTTTGTTATAATGTTAGGTCATTATAACCTTTACGAAGAAATCAGTCCTTTCCAAAAAATTATATGTAATTGTATGAAAACCCATTTTTAAAAGAAAGAGAGAAAATTATGTTCATCGTCAAAATTATCAAGCTAATTATTTTTAAGATAAACAGTTACTGATTGATGTATTTTTATTTTTTCTGGAAAGTTTAACTATAAAAAGGCAATAAACTACATTTTTGTAGGATAATAGCAGATTCTGATCCTTTTTTCTTCAGGGCATAAATAAAAATCATAACCCTCCAGAATGAAGATGTATAAGAAGAACAAAGAACCGAGGAGTGTTCAGTCAAATAATAAAAAAAGGACAGAAAATCTGCCCTGTAAATTGATTGACAATGCTGAATTACTCTCCTGTATCCAGCATCTCTTTCCCCGGTCTGTCCGGAATGTGGACAACCTCTCTGGGTTTGGATCCGTTCTGGGGTCCCACAATTCCCTGGATCTCCATCTCCTCCACCAGCCTGGCGGCTCTGTTGTAGCCGATCTGCAGGCGGCGCTGCAGATAAGAGGCCGAAGCCTTTCCCGCAGCCAGGACAATGTCCAGAGCCTTGTCATAAAGGGGATCGGAAAAGGAACTGTTTCCTCCCCCGTCGCCGCCGGATTCATAGTCGTCATCATCCAGAAAGATTTCATCATCTATGTACTCAGGTTCTCCCAGGGTTTTTACATAGGACACGACCCGTTCCACCTCATCCTCTGAGAGGAAGGCCCCCTGCATACGGGAGGGGAAGGGGTCCCAGGCGGAGGTGAAGAGCATGTCCCCCTTACCCAGGAGTTTCTCGGCGCCCATCATATCGATAATAATCCGGGAGTCGGTCTTACTGGCTACCATAAAGGCGATTCGTGAAGGGAAGTTTGCCTTGATCAGACCCGTTATGACATCAATGGAAGGTCTCTGAGTGGCCAGTACCAGATGGATACCCACGGCACGGGACATGGCGGCCAGACGGGCGACGATCCCTTCCAGCTCCTTGCCGGAAGTGGCCATGAGGTCGGCAAACTCATCAATCACCAGCACAATATAGGGCATATGGCTCGTGGCGATATCCCGTTCTTTGATTCTCTTGTTATAACTCTTAATATCCCGCACCCCCATGGCGTCCAGAAGGGCATAGCGCCGCTCCATCTCATACAGACACCACTGTACCGCCTGAAAAGCCTTTTTGGACTCTGTGATCACAGGCGTCAGCAGGTGGGGTATATCGTTATACAGCTTCAGCTCGACAATTTTCGGGTCCACCATAATCAGCTTCACATCCCGGGGGGATCTCTGATAGAGGATGGAGCAGATCAGGGAGTTAACACACACCGACTTACCCGAACCTGTGGAACCGGCAATCAGAAGATGAGGGGTTCTGGCCAGGTCGATCACCTGATTGCCGCCGCTGATATCCTTTCCCAGTATCACCGGGATCTCATAATCAGCTTTTGCAAACTCATCTGATGACACCAGTCCGCTGTAGGATACGATAGAGCGCTTCTTGTTGGGAACCTCAATACCGATGGCCTGTTTTCCGGGGATGGGAGCTACAATACGGATGCGGGAAGCCGCCAGCCGGAGAGCCAGGTTGTCCTGCAGGTTTACGATCCGGGACACCTTTACCCCGGGGGAAGGCTGAATCTCAAACATGGTGATAACAGGTCCTCTGGAAATTCCCACAACAGAGGCTTCAATCTTAAACTCATTAAGGGTTTCCTCCAGAGCTCTGGCCTGTCGGCGGGTGAAATCATCCACTTCTTCAAAACTGTCGTCGGGATATTCCTTGAGAAGCCCTGCAACAGGCACTTCATACTTCTGTTTCTTCCGTTTATGCCGGGGGAGCTGGCCGGGACTGAGAACGCCCAGTTTCTCCGTCTCCCCTTCAGGAGAGAGCTTGGATTCTATGGAAGCCGGAGATTCCACTTCAGGAAGGTCCTCAACCGGTTCAATCTCTTCCAGAGACTCCAGTGGGGCGGCAGGTTCATCCTGTGCCGGAACCGGAACCTTCTGTTGAGGCATCTGACTCACAATCTCATCATAACTGTCTGTGACATAACCCTGTGCTTCATAGTCGGGCTCTTCTGGCTCTTCCTCAGGATCTTCTATCTCCTGAAGTAACTCCTCTGAAGGCTCATCCTCCATGAGGAACCCGATGCCCGGATCTTCAGCAACAGGCACGGCAGGAACCTCTTCTTCCACGGCAGACTGAAGGTCTGTGGATCCAGAAGAGAGCCCCGAAGGACGGGAGTCTGTTTCAGCTTCATAAACGGGGTCAACCACGTCTTCAATACTCATGGTCTTGTTGGGATTGAATATGGGAGCCGTCTCCTTCTCCTTAAGGTCAGGTCTGAGTACTGAAGCGATCAGGGACTGAATTTCACTATCATCTGCCACTTCCACAGGTGCGATGGGTTCAGGCATATCGGGCATCTGAAAGGTTTCGGCATCAGGATCGACAGGGACCCCGGAGCCGGCATCCGGATCAGACTCCTCAAATACAGCGGCTCTATAGGGATCTTTAAATTCTCCCGTATTCTCATGATCCGCCTCTTTTCCCGGAACCAGTTCCAGGATCTTATCTTTAAAGCCCTGAAAAAAGCTGTCTCCCCGGACAAAACGGAAGGGAAACCAGGGTTTACCCGGCAGCAGAAAATCACCCAGTTTGTATGTCAGAGCAAATTCAACCAGAAGGAGAAGCAGGAGAAATGGCACAGAGATCCACAGCCCCAGCTCGGTAATCAGATAACGGGAAACAAATATTTCCGTATTTCCTGTCAGAACATGAAGCAGAAGCGCCAGTGTAATAAAGGGAAGGAGTGAGAGATTCATTGTCAGCAGGAGTTTCTCCGAATTCCCGGGAAAATAGAGAATAAGCGCACAGAGTCCCAGATAAACCGGAACATAAAAAGCAGCAAGATGAAAAGTTCTGAACAGGAATGAGATAAATGGAGCAGAGACGCCTAAGGCTCCCAAAAGGGTAAAAAGAAAAAACAGGCCTCCCGCTGAAGCCAGTAATATTGCCGAAAATCGTGAAAGTTTACTCAAATCAAACACTCCTGTATCTATATTTATCGGAAATTCCCGGCCCCTCCTGAATAGGAGAAGCCGAAGAATCCCGTCAGGAGATCTGTTTCTGAAGGGGATTCAGAAACAGAGATTCCGGTATATAGAAATCTAGAAAAAGATCAGTCCCAAAATTCCCAGGGGTACAAGATAGAAGCAGAAATAGTAGAATTTACCGCTGTTGATCAGCCGGACCAGAATCCAGAGAGCCATAAACCCTGAGATCAGAGCTGCTGTAAAAGAGACAGCCAGCACGGGCAGGGAAATACTGTTCATCAGCTCCACGCCGTCTTTCAAATCCAGAAGCAGGGCTCCCAGTATGGCGGGGATGGAGATCAAAAAGGAATACTCCGCTGCCACGTCCCGGTTCATCCCCCGGTACAGCCCGGCGGAAATGGTAATTCCCGAACGGGAAATCCCGGGGAGAACACCAATTCCCTGGGCAACACCGGTAAACAAACCGTCTTTGAAGTTGAGGTCTCTGTACTCTCTTCCTTCCTTTGCCTTCCGGGTATACCAGAGCAGCGAAGCAGTCACCAGATACAGAGGAAAGACAACCTTGGGCGTTTCGGCAACATTCAGCTCGGAGATTGCCAGTCCCAGAACACCGGTAATAAAAACGGCCAGCAGGATGACGGCAATCAGCTTCATATTTCTCATATCCTGCTCATCCGCCTTCCGGACAATCCACCGGAAAAGTGATGCCAGAAGGTCAATAACCTTTTTCCGGAACATTACCAGAACAACAATCAGTGTCGCCACATGAAGAAGAACATCAAAAAGAACGGGAATCTCCCCAAGACCCATCCAGTGCCTTATCATCAGAAGGTGTCCGGAACTGGACACGGGAAGGAATTCTGTAACACCCTGAATAATGCCGAGGATAACGGCCTGTACATAACTCATAAAATCTCCGTAATAATTATTTTAAAAATTTTAAAATCCGGTCCTGTCCAATATACATCAGAAGGACTGATAAAACTGATCCAGCCACTCCCCGGGAGGAAGTCCGGTATCAAGATACCTGTAGGAAGCGGCTGCGACAATCACCTTGCGCACATAATCCCGGGTTTCCCGGAAGGGAATACTCTGAATAAAAAGATCGGGATCAGAACTGCCGAAGCGTCTCTTCCAGGTTCTCAGATTACCGCCCCCTCCGTTATAAGCTGCCAGAACATCCACATAGGAATCGGTCCAGGGACGGTCGATCAGCCAGTGCAGATACAGGGTTCCCAGAGTGATATTGTCCTCGGGATTCATCAGATCCCAGTCCTCCATTCTGTGTCTCCGGGCCAGATCGTCTGCGGTTGCCGGCATAAGCTGCATCAGTCCGCCTGCCCCCACCCGGGAGGAGATTCCCTCGTGAAAGGCACTTTCCCTGCGGATAACCCCCAGAATCAGCTCTTCAGGAACAATCTCATCGGCCACCGCATACCGACCTGCTCCGGGAAAGACCCAGGGAAGCAGCTTCATTCCCTCTTCCGGCGGGAGGCGGTAGAACCAGTACCCTGCAAAGCGGATCAGTTCGTACAAATCCCCTTCTGATTCCATAAACCGGGCAAACTCTGCAACCGTTTCGGCACTGACAGTCTCTCTGTTTTCCTGAAGGAGACCCAGTGCCTCTTTTTCATAGCCGGCGCTCATAAGAACCCTGTAAAACTCATCGTTATCAGAAGGATACGAATCGGCACTGCCGGGATTCTGTTCCCTCAGGGGCCATTGATCCGGAAAGGTTCTGAGGGCAATATACCCCCTGGGGTCTGCCTCATCCATTGAGTAGGCATAGCTGTGCTCATCCCTTCGGGCATATCCGGATTCTACGGCCTTTGTCAGAAGAAACTGCCCCTGAACAGCCGCTTCTTTCAACCCGGCAGCCTCAAGGGCGGGAACCAGTTCCTGAAGTTCCTTCCAGCGTCTGCTGCGCACAAGTGTGCTGTAGTATTCATCAATCACATCATCAAAATAGGCACCCTCATTGCGGAGCCTTCCGCTGCCGTACAGAAAAGCAGGAAGCCTGTCCGGCCTCTCCCGGCTCAACAGCCGGATAACGTACCACTGGGCGCGGCGGATTTCCTCCAAGTTGCCGGAACGGATGGCTGACTGCTCATACCAGTAGACGGCTTCTTCGGGGCGGGAGGCTGTTTCATAACAGGAGGCCAGAAAAAAACTGCCTCCGAATCCGGAGCGGGAGAATCCCTTCCAGTCATTCAGAATGGAGATCCAGGTTGAGGCTTCGCTGCTTCTGACAACCGTGTTTCTTATGTTCCCCAGAAGGACAGGCGGGGGCAGAGTTTCACTGTTATGAACCTGGTTGAACCAGTATTCCCTGTAGGCTTTTTCCGAAGCTTCATAATCCCGGAGCAGGTAGAACTCTTCCGCCTGCTGCAGAATAAGCCCCTCTGAAGATTCCTTCCGGCTGCCGGGGCTGCGGTTTATCCCGGAGGCAGCCTCTGTCCGATCAGGATACTCCAAACCGTTCAGCTCCAAAATTTTAAAGGCGGCATTCCTCCGGCCGGGACTCCAGGTCTCCATATAATCGAGCAGTTCGTTTCTGGAATAGGATTTTAAAAGGATCCAGTCAGCGGGCTCCAGGGTTTCCGGAGACAGCAATATTGAAAACATTCTGTCCAGATTTTCAGTCTTCCTGTAGGACCGGACGCTGTAACAGCCGTAAAGAACCAGAACAAGGAAGAGCGGCAGAAAATAGACAGGACGCAGTTTGTTAATTTTCATACAACCTCGCTGCGGATTATAGCTCTAAATCATGTCTTGCTCCAGAGTCCGGACCGCAGAGAGATACAGAAATCGGACAGGCCGGCCTGACCGGCAGGCAGCCTGTCTGTCAAAGGGGAAAATCAGGCTGCTGCTGTTGTTCTTTTTCTCGGTTTTCTTCTGTTTTCCAGGGTATTCACAACCCGGGCCACTTCCTTGAGTTTATAGAAGTTGAGGTTGGTATACTGGAATGAACTGAGAAGAGCGGGTCCCACATCCTCCAGACAGGCGACACCGCCGTTTTCTCCCAGTCCGTTGACAGTCAGACTGACAGCATCAGCTCCACCATGGATGGACCGCATTGTATTTTCCAGTCCGTCTCCATGGGCGTTGTGTCCATGGAATTCAAGGGAGGCATTGGTTCTGGTTTTAACTGTTTCAAAGAATTTCTGCACATCCTCGGCACAGCAGGCATTTCTGGAGTCTGCCAGACGAACCCGATGGGCTCCGTAATGGGTTGCCTTGGAAATGAAGCGGTTCAGTTTTACCATGTCTCCGCTGAAAGGATTGGATACCCCCACACTGACATAATCAAAGTGTTTGAAGCTCTCCTTCATCATCTCCTTCATCTGTGTCAGGGACTCTTCAAACTGAGAGTGTGAACTGTAGGGTGAGATCGTTTCTTCAGGAAAGCAGATATGTATGCTCTTCACCGAACAGCGCTTGGCCAGTTCAAGGGATGCCATGGAGGCTTTGACCCAGCAGGTTATCAGGGTATTGGGATTCTCTATTTTCATCTGCCGGATGGCTCTGCACTCTCTGGGACCCTTTGAAGGGATACCGGCTTCGATCTCGTTCACACCGGCCAGAGATAAAAGACGGGCTATTTTAAGCTTTTCCATTTCCGAGTACTCACGCCCGGACATCATGCTCCGTTCTCTCAAAGTTGAGTCTACAACCCACAATGATTTGTCCTTTCCGTAAATTGCCATAGAAGTCTCCTCTTCCTGCCGGAGGGCTTAAGGCCGCTCCGGTTTCTGCTAACAAATATGCAATAGTTGTGCCATTTTTATTTTGAGAAGATCATTAAGGAACAGTTATTTTTCAGATAAGAACTTAGCTGATTAATCAGGATTTTCCCATTATTCAAAAAGGGAGATTTTTTTCTACAAAATAGTAGACAAAATGAATTTTACCACATAATTGTATGAATCTATAACCATCCCTTCCCGCGGACTCTGTTGACAGGAGCAATCAGGAGAGATAAATTCAAACTGTGCCTTAAGCCGGACTGTCCTTACAGAAACCGGTCTCTATTGTCTACTGAAACTAAATCGGAGTTCCTATGAATAAACACGGATTTGCCAGAATCTGTACTGCTGTCCCCTCAGTCAAACCGGCGGCAGTTGAAAAAAACCTGGAATGGATAATAAAACTGATCCATGATGTAAAAGATCAGGAGCCCGACCTCCTTCTCCTGCCGGAGCTCTGCATCAGCGGCTACAGCTGCAGTGATCTGTTCAGACAGAACTCCCTCCTGACCCGCTCCAGAGATGCCCTGATGATTCTGGCCGAAGAGACGGTCAGCCTGGATTTTCCGGTGATTGCCGGCCTTCCCCTTCTGGTGAACAGTGCTCTTTACAACTGCGCGGCCGTGTTATCCGGTGGCAAGGTTCTGGGAATTGTCCCGAAAACCTACCTGCCCAACAGCAATGAATTCTATGAGCAGCGCTGGTTCAGTTCGGGACGAAGCTGCAGCGAAACCCATATTAATATAAACTGGGGGATGATCCCCTTCGGTACGGATCTGATATTCCAGGATGATGCCAACCCCCTTATGCGTTTTGCCATCGAAATCTGTGAAGACCTCTGGTCTCCCCTTCCCCCCAGTACGGGCCTCTCCCTGGGAGGAGCTCTGATCATCGCCAACCCCTCTGCCAGCAACGAACTGGTGGGCAAGGCGGAATACAGAAAACAGGTCACCTCCCAGCAGTCCGCCCGCTGTATCGGGACCTACGCCTATGCGTCTGCCGGCCCCGGTGAATCCACCACCGATACGGTATACGGGGGTCATGCTCTGATCTACGAAAACGGCAGACTTCTGAAAGAGGGAGAACGGTTCCAGACGGAAAACAGCTGGATCTGCGCCGATACAGACCTGGAGTTTCTGGAACATCAGAGGATCAGCGCCCCCTCCTGGTCGCAGACACAGGAGCTGGAATCCTTTCCCTGCCGGACCATCAGCTATAAGGGCAAAGAGCCGGTGAACAGGACAACCCTCCTCAGAGACATTGATCCCCACCCCTTCGTTCCCTCCTCCACCGATGACAGAACCGCCCGGTGCCGGGAAATTTTCTCCATACAGAGTACGGCCCTCGCCGCCCGGCTCAGACACATCGGCTGCCAGACAGCCGTTCTGGGCCTGTCAGGGGGCCTCGATTCGACTCTGGCTCTGCTGGTGGCTCAGGAAGCCTTCAAACGGGCGGAGCTGCCCATAGAGGGGCTGCACTGCTACACCATGCCGGGGTTCGGAACAACAAAACGGACCAGAGGGAATGCCGAGCTCATGTGTGAAGAGATGGGAATTCCTCTGGAGGTGATCGATATTCAGAATATCAGCACCATGCAGCTTAAAGAACTTGACCATCACGGTGAACCTTCGGATGTGGCCTATGAAAATGTACAGGCCCGTCAGGTGAAAGGGGGGGGGGGGGGGGGGGGGGGGGGGGGGGGGGGGGGGGGGGGGGGGGGGGGGGGGGGGGGGGGGGGGGGGGGGGGGGGGGG
>JAQQAM010000055.1 GCA_028532905.1 Spirochaetales bacterium | reverse complement strand
GGAACCAGCTTCATAATCAAACTGCCTCTCACCCTTGCCATCATTCAGGGGCTTCTTGTCCGGGTGGGAACAGAAGTCTATGCCATTCCCATTACAAGTGTTATTGAAAGCCACCGGATCAAGCCTGAAGAAATAAAAATCATTGATAACCACGAAGTGTTTAATGTGAGGGAAGATGTTATCTCCCTGGTCCGAATGAACAGACTTTTCAGAATAGATACTGATGAAAGCAAAGACTATAATTTTGTCGTCATTGTAGGCAGCGGTGACAAGAAAATGGGTGTCATGGTTGACTCTCTTATCGGAGAGGAAGACGTTGTCATCAAACCCCTTAAGGATAAATACACGAACTCTCCCGGTATAGCCGGTGCCACAATACTCGGAGACGGAACGGTATCCCTTATTATCGATGTCAGTCAGCTGCTGGATCTGTGTATCCAGAAAGAACAGGCGACAAGACTTAAAAGATCACAGGCATATTGAGGGAAGGTATGAGCATACAGGGACTTACAAATCTAAGCACAGAAGAACAGAAAGAACTCGAACTTGCCAAAATCGATTTCAAGATGGTGACATTTACTCTTGCCGGCAAGGATTACGGCATCGATATCATGAAAGTAAAGGAAATCCACAAGGCACAGAAGTTTACTTTTGTCCCCAATTCCGCACCTTTTGTAAAGGGTGTATACAACATGAGAGGGGATATTATTTCAGTAATCGACCTGAGAGTATTCTTCAACCTCCCGGTAGAGGAAAATGAAAAAGGTTTTGAGAATATGATAATTCTCAGACTGGAAGATAACACCATCGGGATACTGGTGGATTCAATTGAAAAGGTTATCGGCATTGATTCATCACGTAAACAGCCTCCCCATCCACTGTTTGGAGATATAAATATTAAATATATTGACGGCGTTGTTGAAAATGATACAAGCCTCTACATCATACTGGATGCAGAAAAGATTTTCAGCAATGAGTCCCAGACAGACAGCAAAGAAGAGATTAAAGTGGCTGCACAGACAGCCGCGTATCAGGAAATGGCAACAGCAGCTGCTCCTGAGCCGGACAAACATGTGAATCAGGGGTTTGTTGAAGAAACTCTCAGCACCTATCTTGGTTTTTATCCCAGTCCTCTCAACCGCGACTGGATATCAAAACGGCTGGACAGCTGGATAAAGCAGCGGGGTGAAAATAATTTCCAGCTGAATAACAAGGAAGATGCACAGGAATTTCTGAAAGGATTTTATTCAAATTGCAGCGGTCAGATGTGGAGTGATGAGCTTCTTAATGCCGTAAGACCCCTGCTTCCCCGGCTGGGGTCCACCTCTCTGGTCTGGAACCCCGGATGCGGCAGAGGATACGAAACATATTCTGTGACAGCCCTTCTTAAAAATACATATCCCGAGACTGTGTTAAAGGTTCAGGGGAACGATAATGATCTGATAAGTATTTCCTCTGCTCCCGGCCTCCTGATGGATCCGGCTAGAATATCTCCCTTCTATAAAGAATATCTGGTGGGTTCCGGCGGCGGTTCACAGTTCAATGAGATTATAAAAGACAGTATTATTTTTGAATACAGCGATCTGGGTAACAATGCATCCTTACCGCCAGTGGATATGATCGTCTGTCGGGATACATTGAGTTACCTTCCCGAGTCTACACAGATGAGTGTTCTGGACTTTATGTATGAGAACCTGAAGCCCGGAGGAATCCTGATGCTGGGTGATAATGAAAGCCCCATAAACATAAGCGGATGGCAAGTGGTTGAAAATAACGGACAGAGATTGTACAAAAAAAGTTAAAAATCGTTTGATCTATAGTATATAATTAAATGCAATGAGGAGAAAACTGCATGAGAGTTGAGTATATCAATCCTTTTGTTGAAGCTGCATTCAACATAATAAAGGAAGTGCTTCAGACTGAAGTCAACAGAGACGAGCTGTATCTGAAAAAGTCAACACAGCCTGTGCTTGGTGTTGCTGCGATTGTTGGTCTGGCCGGAGATGTAGAAGGACGTGTTCTCATCGACATGTCACAGGAGACAGCCATTAAAGTTGCGTCTACAATGAATGGTGAAGAACTCACTGAAATGGATGAACTTGTAAAAGCCACAATTACAGAACTTGCCAATATGGTTACCGCTCAGGCTGTTACAAAGCTTCATGATCTGGGTTTCAAGTTTGACCTGACTCCTCCTGCCATTATTACCGGAGAAAACATGCAGGTTTCAGATATAAATGTTGAAGCTCTTATTGTTCCACTGGGTCTGCCTCACGGTAAAGTTGAAATCAACGTTGCAATAAGAGAACGATTAGGAGCCTAATATGAAGACAACTAGTGATTTTCCATCCATTAATGAAAGAGTACCTGAGGGACAGGGTAATGACGGAAAAGCCCTGAAAGTTCTGATTGTTGATGATTCGATGTTTGTAACAAAACAGATTAGCCAGATTCTCACCTCAGAAGGTTTTGAAATCGTCGGTACAGCTGCAGATGGAGCCGAAGGTGTTGAGAAATACAAGGAGCTGTATCCTGAAGTGGATCTGGTTACCATGGATATCACAATGCCCCGTATGGATGGTGTAACAGCACTTGAAAAGATTATTGAGTTTGACAAGGATGCCAGTGTTATTATGGTCAGTGCCCTTGGAAAACAGGATCTTGTTAAGAAATCTCTCATGGTGGGTGCCAAAAATTATATTGTTAAACCACTGGACAGAAAGAAAGTTCTGGAGCGTGTTGTAAGCGCAATAAAATAATTGTGCAGCGGTTATTGACAATTCCGTCAATAACCGTAAAATAGTCACTCGTTAGGGCGGCTAGCTCAGCTGGTTAGAGTACATGCTCGACACGCATGGGGTCGGCGGTTCGAATCCGCCGCCGCCCAGAAAACATAAAAAAAGATCCACTTTTGTGGGTCTTTTTTTGTTTATAACTGTTTAAGCTCTTCCGAACTGATACCTGTATATAAAAAAGTCAGTTCTCGAGATTTCCATTCATTACAGTTCAACCCACAGCTCATAGACACAACCCTTGTCATTATAGATTTTAAGATCACCGTTCCGCTGCTGTACGAGAGTATTGATAATCTTGAAACCCAGGGATTTCTGACCGGCATCTTCCATGGTACTGTCTATGCCTTTTCCATAATCTCTGAAAAGGATATGAAGCCTGTCTGCTTTCTCCTTGTTTTTCTCAACCCGGCTCATACAGTAGAATGGTTTTTTCTCCTCATCCAGAGAGTAGGCGTATTTCATGGCGTTCAATACAATTTCATTCATAATCATACCTATCTGAATACAGGTGTTGGTGGAACTGATTATATCCGAAAGATCAAGTTCCAGATCTTTCAAATTATCCTTAAGCATCGATTTGACAAGATCTTCAAGATAGAATTTAAGATTGATTCTGGAGAAATCCTCTGATTTATAAAGCATATGATGAACCATGGCTATGGTCTGTACACGGGAGACAGCCTCTTTGAGATAGTTTTTCACCAACTCGTCACCTGTTCTGCTTCCCTGAAGATTGAGAAGACTTATAATCATCTGAAGATTGTTATTGACTCTGTGATGAACTTCCTGGAGAAGTATATTCTTCTCTTCAACCAGTTTTTCAAGTTTCTGATTACTCTGATTCAGACGCTCTGTTCGAACTTTGATCTGGGTTTCCAGTTCATCACTCAGATGTTTTAAACTGATTTCAGAATCTTTCAACGCCGTCACTTCCGTAAGGGATACGGTGAGAGGCTTGTGTTTATCTATGCCTACTGTATTGATATTGACCGTATAGAAAGAGTGGTTGTAGTAGATGACTCCTTCATTCAGATGGGCCAGGGGAGGAATCAGAATTTTGATATTGATACTGTGAAACTGCCTGCGGGAGATCCCTGACATTTTTACAGCCGAATCATTGGCAAACAGAATAATCCCTTCTTTGTCAATTAGAAACAGCGGCTCCTTGAGAGTGGCAAGAACTGAATAACTGTTGAGAAGAACCTGTGATTTAATATTATTTTTTATATACAGCATCCCGGAAAGCGCCACAAAGGAGAGAGTTAAGGGCGTCAGTTCAAAATGATGCCTGTAATCCATATGCCACTCCAGTGTGGCAATAGAAACGGTCAGAAAGCCCGTCCCCAGAATAAACCATTTCACATTACCCCTGTCCTTCAATATTTCCGTTGGTCGGTAAACAAGCCAGATGACACCCAGAACAATGGTGAATAACATCAGGAGTATAAAGACATCAAATAAGGGCTCAAGGTCTTTGCTGAGACCATAGAGGGCAGGATCATGGTAGACTCTGGACCACAGCAGCGTATGCCTGGAATTCGTCAGGACAAGAGTAATTACACTCAGAGGATATACCAGAGACAGTTTGCCGGGCCAGGTATGAAACAGGGATCTGTCGTACCGGATCATAAAACAGAAATTCAGCCATACCACCGGAATAATAGCGGTGGCAAAATATTGAAGAGTATTGAACAGAAGTTTTGCTTCTACATCAGGTGAAAAGTATTCCAGGTTTTCTGTAATAAGCCAGAGGCTGAACAGGAACATCAGAACCGAAGCCGTTTTCAACAGTTCTCTGCCCCTGAAAAAAAAGAAATAGAATCCCAGAGACAGAGTGATAGAGCAGGTTATAATATTCAGCAGGAAGTATATCTGTGGAAAAGTAAACATATCTGTAGAATACCACAGAGCATTTGAGTTTTCAGTAAATTTTAAATCTATTGCGAAGTGTATGGGAATAACATTAAAATAGTAATGACTAGAACAGAGAGGGAGTTATTATGCAGACATTTGATCCTGGTAAAAAAGTTTTTTTTCTCTATCCTCCTCATGATTTTTCAAAAAATATCATCAGCAGATTGTTCAAAGCCGGCTTTGAGATTTACATACTGAACAGAACAGATGCCCTTCTTCCTGTTCTCTCAGCCAATCCGGATTCTATTCTGGTAATCAATACGGATTATCCCTATGAGAATATGGATTTTAATGATCTGAACAGCAGAATACTGAATCAGGCCGAATTTGCAGCCGTCAAGCTGTATACCATTTTCCATGAGAGTGTGGGATTCGGAGAGAAAGTAATAGACTATATTGCATTAAATCGCAATGATGATGAGGTTTTCAATGATTTGCACCGCCTGCTGACAGAAGCCGGGGCTCATGGAAAAAGAGAATATGTCCGTTACGGTGACTTCAATGGCTATTTAAGCACCATAAGCTTCGAAGTTGAGGGTGAAGTCTACTCGGAGGGAATGCACGATATAAGCCCCAAGGCCCTCTCTTTTTCCTCAGAGAAAGACCTGGAGCATCTGGTTTCCAAAGACTTCAGCAACATGAAACTGAAAGTGGGAGTCTATGAGATAACAGTTCAGGGAAAAATTGAACTCAGCCGTACAATCGGTGGAAAAAAGATTTATATAGCTGTTTTCAGCCTGAATGAAGAAGAGAAAGAGAACATATTCAATTTTATCTTCACATCCCTTGAAAAGGGAATGGATGATTTTATTCAGAATATTGATGGGATCTGAAAAGCGAAGGCTTCCATAAGACCTGCGTTTATGAGTATGAGCAGCAGAAGGATATCTTCTCCCGTTTCACAGACAAATCCGTATACATCTCCTGTAAGGCCTCCCAGTTTACGGGAGATACTTACACCGGTGAGATAAACGATAAGCCCGTGAACAGGCAGGACAGGCAGATACAGGCTGTTTCCCGAGAGAATATAGACCCCAAGAACTGTCATGAACCCTATAAGCAGCTCCTGAGCTCTCATATGCTCCTGAAAAAAGCGGCCCATTCCGTCTTTCCTTGCCGGCTTGAAGGCCCGAATAACGATCAGCTGCCCCCAGCGGGCAGAAAGGGGAACAAGGAGAATCAGTAACGGATCAAGTCGGTTCAACTCATAACAGAGGGCTGTTTTCAGAAGAATCTGTAAAATCAAAGCCAGAACTCCGAAGGCACCGATGTGGCTGTCTTTCATTATTTCCAGCATTCTCTCTCTGTCCCGTCTGCTGCCGATTCCGTCCACCGTATCGGCAAGACCGTCCAGGTGAAGACCCCCTGTAATAAAAACCCAGGCGGCGGTCTGCATCAGAGCGGTTGTTACATCCCCGAACACCAGGGACGACAGAAACTGAATGCCCAGAAGAAGAAATCCAATGATCAGACCCACCATGGGAAACATCCCGGAAGACCGGGAAACCTGTACCAGATCCTCATTTTCCTTCCAGGGGAGAGGCAGGGATGTCATAAATCGGATAGCATAAAAAAGTTTTCTGATCATACGTCTATCTCTGTCACTCCGGCTTCTGCAAAAGTTGCCATTTTATAATAACAGCTTAATGCGTTATCAATCAGAGGAAGAACCATAACGGCTCCTGTACCTTCCCCCAGACACATATTCAAATTAACCAGAGGATCTATAGCGAAATGCCTGCAGACCTCCTGATATCCCTCTTCTCCGGACTGATGTGAAAAAATCAGATACTCTTTTACACGGGGATGAAACAGCATGGCCAGCAGGGCAGAGGCACCGGAAATAAATCCATCCACCATAACAGCACAGCTCTTTACAGCACCTGCCAGCATCACACCGCACATGGCGGCCAGTTCAAATCCGCCTACGGCGCAGAGTATGGCTACAGGATCAGCAGGGTCAGGATTGTGAAGAGCTAGAGCCTTTCTGATAACATCTACTTTATGCTGTACCCGGGCTGGGGGAAGACCGGCTCCTGTTCCCGTAATTCTCGCCGGATCAATTCCGGTTACCGCTGCATATATGGCGCTGGCGGAAGTGGTATTCCCCACACCCATTTCACCGCACAGAAGTAAATTGCGTCCTTCATCAATTTCCCTGACAGCGGCATTATACCCGATACTCAGGGCCTGAAAGGTCATGTCACGGGTCATAGCTTTTTCTCTCATCATATTCCCGGTACCGGAAGAAACAGGATTTTGTATGATTCTTGAATCTTCCACCTGGTGCACCATTCCTGCATTGAATACCTTAAGGTCACAGGAACAGCATTCAGACAGAACCGAGATGGCGGCTCCACCATCCAGGAAATTCCGGACCATTTCTGCAGTGACGACCTGTTGGGAGGGGGAAACCCCTTCGGCGACCACTCCATGATCGGCGGCAAAACAGAGGACAGTTCTTTTGGAAACAGAAGGTTCAATAGAGCCCTGAATTCCTCCCAGCCGGACCACCACATCCTCCAGTTTCCCCAGACTGTGGGGAGGCTTGGTCAAGGAATCCCAGCGCTCCCTGACCTGATTCATAATCGGGGCATCTATTTCGCCAATAGTACCGACAAGTCTCAGCAGTTCCTGTTCCGTCATTATTTGATCCTCCCGGGAAGACCGGCAACAACATGGTATACTTCCTGCGAAGCTGCGGCCAGAGCCTGATGGGACCGACCGGACAACTCCTGAAAGATTCTCCCCAGAAAATGAGGAGATACAAGTCCTTCCTCCACAAGGTTTGATACAACAATAACCGTCCCCGGAAAGGCAGCGGCGGCGTTCAGGAAATCCTGAACACGGCTGTTGATCAGATCCTCTGCTTCGGTCTGTTTAAAATCTTCTCCCAGTTCCATCAGTAGATTTGTCAGCCAGAGGGTCAGGCAGTCAAATAGAATGACATCTGTATCCTTCCCTTTCAAATTCAGTACAGCTTCGGGAACGGACAGGGGTTCTTCCAGAGTCATCCAGTTTGAAGGCCTGGATTCTTTGTGCCTCTGGATTCTGATTTTCATCTCATCATCCCATGCCTGAGCACTGGCCAGATAGATAACACGCCCCCTGGTTTCAGCAGCCAGGGATGCTGCCTTTTCTTCGGCAAATGCCGTTTTACCCGATTTACTGCCGCCGAGGATTAATATCATTTTTTCAGGTACTCCTTGATGCTGGCTGTCAGTTTTCTGTTGTCTGCATCTGTTCTGACTCCGATTCTGATAAAATTATTCAGATTGAAAGAAGAACAGTCTCTCACAAGAATAAGGTCCTTCCAAAGATGCGTTTTCAATCCAGCAGTATCAGGCACTTCAACCAGAAAAAAATTGGAACAGCTGTCATACACATTCAGACCCAGTTCTTTCAGTTCCTTCCTGAGAACTTCTCTTCTGGCAATCGTTTTCTGCCAGCTTGTGCGAAAGTATTCAATGGCAGAGAATGCGGCAATACCGGCATCCTGAGCCGGAGCACTGAGGCTCCATTCAGGCTGCCATTTTCTGATTCTGGAGAGGATCTCAGGCTGTCCCATCAGATAACCCAGCCTGAGACCGGGTATACCGAAATCCTTTGTCATGGACCGCAGTACAATAACGTCCTTTTTCAGAGCTCTGTATCTTTTTTCATCAGAAACAAAACAAACATAAGCTTCATCCAGAATCAGGACAGTTTCTGATTCCCTGCAGATTCTGCATAATGTATCAAAATCATCCTCTTCCAGATAGGATCCGGTAGGATTATTGGGAGAACAGAGCCAGAGAAGAGCGGGTTTTTCTTTCAGTAGGGTAGATGAGATCAAAGGCACGGCCTCATGAAATGACTGTCCGGGTCCCATGGCAATCTCAACAATATTATCTGTTTTCAACCTGCAGGCTTCTTCATATCCGCTGTAGGTGGGTTTCACAATACAGACCGTATCATCCTGATTCAGCAGAGCTGAGACGATCAGGGAAATCCCCTGAGACGTTCCGTTCACCACCAGAATATTATCAGGATCAACGGTATTGAAGGCAGCTATTTTCTCTCTTAAAAAGAGGCTGTCCGAATCAGGATAGCGGCAGATGCGGGAATCCCTGACAGCGTGAATCATACTGTCAGGAAGAGGGTCGGGATTTATGCTGACACTGAAGTCCAGGACATCATCAGGATTAATCCCTTTCTCTCTCAGGTCCTTATAGTTTAAACCGCCATGAACAGAAGCCATGCTCCCCCCCTGAATAGAACAATTAGCATTGAAACAGTCAATAACAGGGATATTGCAGTAACAGACAGAGCTCTGTCAATGTCCTGAGCAGCCGGATCGCTGCCTCCTGCGCCAAGAACATACTCTCCTTTTTTTTCAAGTTTTATATTCAGAGCTCCTGCCATTGCAGACATTGTCCATCCTGCATTCGGACTGGCTGTCTGCGTACGGTCCCGTTTCAGTATATTCCAGCTGTTCCGTCCAGAAGCATCGGGATGAAGAAAAGACGCCAGCACAATCATAATGGCTGTAAACCTGGCAGGTACAAAATTGAGCAGACTGTCACACCAGGCTGTGAACTTCCCTCCCCATTCAAATTCATCATTTCTGTAGGCGATCATGGCATCCGAAGTATTGATGAAGCGGAATCCCCATGCAGCCGGCAGACCGCCTGCCAGAAAGTAGAATACGGGAGATGTAAAACTGTCTGTGATATTTTCTGATACAGATTCGATGACACAGGATGTTATCTCAGATGCATCCAGGTTCTCTGTATTTCTGCTGACCAGATGATAGGATGTTAACGATCTGGCTTCATCTAATTTGTCCCGGGTCAGACTATTCCGGATCTGATGGGCAGTTCTGAAAAGGTATTTCAAAGAGAACGAGACTTTCAGCAAAGGGATAGAGACCAATACAATCAGGATCTGTATTCCCGGAAAGAGGAATGTACCAAGGATGCGGATCACAAGAAAAGGAATCAGGGTAAAAAGAAACAGCCCTGACAGGACGATCAGAACACCCCATATAAAATCAGTTTTTTCCGATGATCCCGGCTTTATTTTCCAGAGCCGGGAAATGTAGTGACCCATCCATACGGTCGGATGAACGGGAGAAGGGGGTTCGGAAAGAATAAAATCCCAGATCAGGGCAGATATTATTAATATTTCAGGCATTGTTTCTTATAGCACAATTCTGGTGAAATGCATTGCTGTTTTTTACGAATATTTGAACTAAACGGATATTCTGATGATTCATTAAAAAAATAATTATATTTGATTATCTTTATCATAACTTGTAAGATGATTATGTTAACTGACGCTTAAAAAGCGGTTGATGAATATATATGAACAAAGATGAAATACAAAAGCTGAAGACTCTCAGCTCAAAAGAATTGATTTCTCTAGTTCTTACTCTTGAAGAAGAACGGGAGACCCTTGTGACTCAGCTGGGAGAAATTGCATCCGAACTCAGCAACCTTAAAAAAGAGAACAGTGATCTTCAGAAAAGAGTCATTCTTAACCACAAAACCGGTCTTCCCAATCATGTGCAGGCCAATGAAGATATAAATATTCTCCTGGAGAAGAAAATCAGCAGTAATGACATGGATCCCATGGCATTTATACTTGTGAAGCTCAATGAAAACTTTGAAGCCATTAACAAGGCACTGAAACCCTCCATCAGTGAATGGGTTCTGTATCAGATAGGGGTCAGGCTTTCGGAATTGAGCGGCATGGAGAATATTGTCTATCACACCAGAGAAGATGAGTTTCTGATTGTTTATCAGGATATTGGTGATGAGAGCAGGCTGCATATGTTCCTCCAGCTTCTTAACGAAGAACTGAAACGGCCTCATATCTTTTCCGGATATAATCTTACAATTGATACGAGTTGCGGGGTATCCATATTTCCCAAACACGGAATGGACAGAAATACACTTCTTCACAATTCCGATATTGCTCTCAGTTATGCTTTTAAACAGAAACTCAGCTACACATTGTATACCGAAGAAATCAGTGATCTTGTTATACAGAAGATGGAACTGCAGAACAGTATAATCAAAGCACTTGAGATTCAGGCAATTAAAGAAATTGATAAACAGTTTTATCTGAATTATCAGCCCATTCTTACGATTGATGTGGGAGAAAAACACTTCAAAGTGAAGGATATAAAAGCGGAATCTCTTATCAGGTGGAATCACCCTGAGAAAGGCGGAATCAATCCTGATGACTTTATTCCCCTGGCTGAAGAAACCGGTCTGATTATCCCCCTGGGCAACTGGGTGCTGTTCAGTGCGGCCAGACAACTGCAGAAATGGAGAGAGACCTACTCCGACGATATTCAAATATCGGTCAATGTCTCCCCCCGTCAATTCTATAATCCTGATCTGGTAGATACTATTCAGAGGATGACAGATAAATACGATCTGGACCCGGCCCATCTGAAAATAGAATTAACAGAGAACAGTCTGATAGACAATCCTGTGAATGCCATAGAAAAATTGAACCAGCTCCGGGAAGCGGGATTCCATATTTCTCTGGATGATTTCGGAACGGGATACTCTTCTTTGAATTACCTTAAGGATCTTCCGGTAGACACAGTGAAAATCGACAAGTCCTTTGTCAGCAAAATAACCGACAGTAATCTGGATCATTCCATACTGAAGGGAATTCTGTATTTTATCAATGAACTGAATCTGGACCTAATTGTGGAAGGTGTCGAGACCCTTGAACAGCTTAAGATCCTGGTGGAACTGGGATGCAGAACGTTCCAGGGATTTTATTTTTCAAGAGCTCTGTCAGAAAACGAGTTTATCGATTACAGAGACAAACTGATGAATAAAGAGTTTGCTGTCAGTTCATGGAAAAAAGAAGACTGATCAATAAATACCAATCAGCCTATTCAATACATTTCAAATAACTCCTAATCTTTAATAGACAATAATTCAGTGTTTTATCAAAATACTGCTATTTTCATGATGATATTCCCTGCCCGAAGGATATAATTAACATAAAGGAGACTTCCAAATGGCACTCATAAAAGACTTACACCCGGATATCATGGCCCATCTGACACTCCTGGCGGAAAAATACGGCAACAGAGATGAGGGTTATCTTAAATCACTGAGCCGGGCGTGGCATAAGAAGGAAAAAACCTTTATGAAGCAGGTTAAAACCCATCATATGACCATAGAAACAGAAATTGCCGCCGATGAAAAAAGGGCTTTTATTCTGCTTACATTTTCCGGCTCCATACTGGGAGCCGGTCCTGCCGGAGAGGATGGTTCCAGGCAGATCATTTATGCCGGCATTGGACAAAGGAAAGATATACCCGAAAAACTGGTTGAAGATAATGTAAAACTGAAGAGTCAGGTAAAACTGGACAAAGAGGCATCTTTTACGGGGGGCTCATTCAAAAAAAGCTCACCTGTTTACAAGATTGCTCTTATGGGCAGTACTCCGGCACAGAACCAGACCAGACAGCTTGAAGATGCCACAAGAATTATGACAAAAGAATTTGTCAGCATAAACAATACAGTTATACCTGATTAAAATGAAAGAAGAACTATTTAGACTTGCCAGTCTGCATAAACCCGATTCTACCGAAAAAATCGAAGATCAGCTGTTTCATGTGAGAGAAACTCTTGGGAACCCGGACCCTCTGATCAGACCCCTTGATATGGAAGACCGTCCAGGGGGGCTGGTGTTTCTTCATCAGAACATACCCCTTATTGTCCTGCCGGATCTGCATGCCAGAAAGGACTTTCTCTATTCCCTTCTCATGACTCCTACAGACAGCGGCACAGTACTGGAGCGGCTGGCGGAAGGATCAGTTCAGATTGTCTGTGTAGGGGATGGTTTTCATGCTGAAAAACGGGCTTATAAAAGATGGCAGAAAGCCTTCACAGAATACAGAGGCAGTTTCAGAAAACACAGGTATATGGACCAGGAAATGTCCGAAAGCCTGGGTCTTATGCAGATGGTTATGCTGCTTTTGACTCAATTTCCATCCCGTTTTTTCTTTTTGAAGGGAAACCACGAAAACATACTGAATGAAGAAGGCCGGGGGAATCATCCTTTTGGTAAATTCGTCTACGAAGGGGAAATGGTAAGATTCTGGTTTGAAAAGTTTATGGGCAGAGACTTGATGGAAAAGTATGCCGCATTCGAACACTCTCTCCCTTTTATGGCCCTGGGCAGGGAACTCATAATCACCCATGCAGAACCCGAAAGGTATTACCATCCTGAAGAGATCATCAATATTCACGAACATGATGATATTAAGCTTGGTCTGACATGGACGGCAAACGATAGAGCCCGGGAGGGGAGTGTGGAAGAGATCCTCAGTGATTACTCACAGAGATTCAACAGAGCTTTCAGCTACTGCATCGGCGGCCACCGGACAATCCGCACTCTCTACAACACTAGAGCCTCAGGCAGATATATTCAGATTCACAATCCTGACCGCCAGATTGTCCTATTTTCTGATCAGATTGAAAAATTCGATCCGCAAACCAATATTGCGGACTTACAGCAGACAGGGAGGCTGCCCATATGAGCCGGACACCTACAAAAATCGGTAAATACCAGATACAGGAAAAAATAGCAGAAGGGGGTATGGGAGCCGTTTTCAAGGGAACCCATCCGACCCTGGAAAAACCTGTTGTACTCAAAAAACTGACATTCAGCAACAATGATCATTTGATTGAACGCTTCAGAAGAGAGGCGAAAATCATGATGGAATTCAGCAATGAGAATATTGTCAGGGTATATGATCATTTTAAAAATGCTTCAGCCTATTACATTGTTCAGGAGCTGGTTGACGGGAAGTCGGTGGATCTGCTTCTGAAAAAGGAGCGGTATCTCCGTTATGATGAGGCCCTGTATATTTTCTATCATGCCTGTAAAGCCCTGGATTACGCCCATAAAAACCAGGTGGTTCACAGAGATATAAAACCCGCCAACATTCTCCTGTCAAAAAGCGGAGAGATTAAACTGGTGGACTTCGGAATTGCCCAGTCTGAAGAGGAAGACGACTCTCTGACCAAGGAGGGCATGGCTCTGGGAACTCCCTCCTATATGGCACCGGAGCAGTATGACGACTCCAGAACAGTCACATTCAAAGCAGATATCTATTCCCTGGGAATCATGCTGTATGAAATGGTGACCGGAAAAAAACCATTTCCCGGCAAGATGACACCCGAAACACTTCTGAAAATCCAGAAAGGGAAATACACCGCTGTCAGGAAAGCCAACCCGGCGCTGCCCCGTTCAATTGACTGGTTCATCCGAAAAACAATTCAGTCCAATCCGAAAAAAAGGGCAGAATCTGTCTCCATGATTCTGAAGAAACTTGAGAAATGGTACAGAAACTCTGATATTGACGGCATCAGAGAGGATCTGATCTGTCTGGTGAATGATAAGGAACGACGTCCGGGAGGAACTGCCCGGAACAAATCATTCAGAAAATGGCTTCTGATTCCCCTGATTGCCCTGCCTGCCCTGGGGCTTGGAGGATACTGGCTGTACAGCCAGGGATTCCATTACAGAACCGTTCTGGCGGAAAGTTACGGCGGATTCAAGCTCCAGACGGAAATTACATCCCCGGAGTATCATGCCGACGAGTATCATTTTGAAACCGCGGTGTTTCCGGATGAAGAGGGACGTATCGGAGACAGCCGTCTGGCGACCTTCCGTTACGGTGTGGCCGAGGTGAAAGAAGACGGTACATTCCTTGTGCAGTCCGAACCCCGATTCCTCCCGGGGGGAGCCTACTGGATTAAAACAACCCATGCCACAAGGGTGTACTGGCAGAATATTTTCATTAAACCCTTCAGCAGCAAAGGGATACTCCTGGAACCGGGAACAGGACAGACCATATTTCTGGATCTTCCTGCCGCAAAGGCGGAGGAACTGAATGTCACCATGAATGTCCGCAGCAGATCCGACGGCAGGGATCTGAACAATGCAGCCGCTCTTGAAGTTGAAGTTGCCAGGGAGTTCATCCCCTACAACGATATTAAGCAGCCCCTTATGACGGGCAGAGCCTACAATTTCAGAGTCAGTGCCGAAGGGTATTATCCCCTGACATATGATCTGGGATTGAGAAAGCATCAGAATGAACTGCACCTGGAAACAAGGCTGATTCCCTTTGAAGGGTATTTAAGATTGAAAAGCTCTGCCTCCCTGGCAGATGAAAATATCAGAATTCTGATCAACGGGAAGCCTTCCGTACCTTCGGGAGGAATTGTTTCCCAGATGATGGAGACATCTCTCCTTTTGAATCTGAAGCCGATTCCCCTAACCCCTGGAGACTACGAGCTGGAGATAAAGAAAGGAAGAATCAGTACGACCGTGCCAGTCACAATCAAATCAGAAGAGGAAAGTGTTCTTCTGATTGAACTGAAAAAAGAAAATGATAAAACCAGTGAAATTCTGGTAGAGGAGTAGATAAATGAATTCAACGGGTCGGTATATTGTAGCCCTTTGTATCGGTTTCAGCGCAGCCCTTCTGGGCTGGTCTGTTCTGGAGCTGATCCTGTCCCTGCAGCATCTGTTTCCGGGATATACATTACTGTTAATCTGTTCAGGTGGTCTGTCCACTGCAGCCATGACGGCCGTTATTGCCTCCATGGAGGGGATTCTCCATAAAAACACCTCAAAACTCTACAGGGAGTGGGGTATGGGTATTCTGTGGGGTCTTGCAGGGGGAACCATCGGTGCCCTGGCAGGACAGTTTCTGTTCGGCATTCTCCTGCCCGAGACTTTAATGCCGGACTCATTCAGGAACTCCTACCTGACGGCGAGAATTATCAGCTGGGCCATAATGGGATTTTTCATCGGTACCGCTGAGGGTTTCAGAATACGTTCTTTACAGAAGATCCAGGCCGGAATGGCAGCCGGACTCATAGGCGGCGCACTCGGGGGAGCCATTGTCGAGGGCGCAATGATTTTTTATCCCTCTGACAGCTGGCTGAAACTGCCCGGGTTTCTGATCATGACCCTGGGGACTTCCTTATTAACCAATCTTATTGAAACAGTCAGTGCTCCCGGTGTCTTCAGAGTTCTGACCGGAGCATCGAAGGGACGGAAGTATCTGATCAACCAGAAAAAAACAAGAGTGGGCAGTCATGGAGGATGTGATATCTCTATTAAAGGGAATGACAGCATCCCTCCATTCGCCGTCAATCTGAAAAGAAGGGGAAAGGAGCTGCTCATTGAAGGAATCGGGGATTTTAAGGTTTCTGTGAATGATGACTTCATTCCCGCCGGTAAAGATCAGATTCTGAAATATGATGACGTTATAAAAGTCGGAGACTGTAAATTTCTCTATGAGGTAAGGCAATGAAAAAAATACTCTTCTCACTCATAATCCTCTGGTGCAGCCAGTTCCTTGGGGCACAGCAGAATATAACAATAACCGGTGTAGACAGCAGTGAGATGCTGTTAAACGGAAAGATCCATGTGTATGTATCTCTTCAGAACATCGAAGAACTGAAAGAAAGCGGCCTGCCGGGACTGGAAGACTTCAGTCTGACTGAAAAAGAGTCCCTCATGGATGAATGGAGTCAGCAGGATATAAGGGATCTTCAGTTCAACGGAGTCAACCAGGATCAGATATCATTTATCCTCCTTCTGGATAATTCCGGGAGTATGTATGATACCATCAATGCCAGACCCACCGAAAATTCAGACGAACAGAGGATCCATTTTGTTACAAAAGCACTGGAGGATCTGTTTTATTCCACATCAGAAAACAATGACAGTCTGTCCATTGTCAGCTTCAACACAAACATTAAAACACTTGCCCCCTTCACCGACAGCCGCAGCAAACTGAGAAGCGCCCTGGAATCTATCAGCCGCCCCGAACCGGATGAAGCTTATACAGAGCTCTACAGGGCCATGAAAGAGGCATCAGACAGCTTAAGCCTGCGTAAAGGGAGAAAAGTGCTGATTCTTCTGACCGACGGTGAAAACTACAGTTACAGTGAAAACAGAAAAGAACCTCATCCGGTGTACGGTAATGAACTGATAGACCTGGATGATATTGAAACAGAGATGCAGAAAAGGGGAATCAGCCTCTATACAATTCATTATGCCAGAGCAGAAGATCCCGAACTGTCCAATCTCTCTGACAGAACAGGAGGCCTTTCATATACAGCCTCTTCCGGAACAGAGCTCCTTTCGGCATACAAAGAGATACATGAACGGATAAGCAATGAGTTCCGCCTCAGTTACAAGCCCGCTGTCAGTGCCGCCAGAGAACGGAGTATAAAGGTGACTCTGAATGATACAGAAACCAGTCCTGAATACAGTTTCCTCTGGGAAATTTTCTGGGGATTGTCTCCACTGCTGTCCTGGTGGGTCTATCTTATACTCATAGTTCTATCCCTTGTACTCATACTGGTCATTCATCGGACACCCTTTGAAAAAGTGTATGCCTTTCCTCATCTGGAACTACTGGGAGGGGAGGCAGACAAAACCATTATTCAGATCAGTCAGGATAAAACCATGATTGCCGTGAGCCGGGAACAGACCAGAGTCATGGATGAAACTGAAATCGGCAGTATGAACAGCGATGAAACAGGCATAACCATCATCAGAGGACCGGAGGGGAAATACTCCCTCAAGGCGGATGAGGAAATCATGGTGAATAACAAGACTGTTATCAGCCGTGATCTGGAACCGGGGGATGTGATCAGAAGCGGCGAAACAGTAATCATTTTTGAAGAACCTCCTGAAGATCAGTAAAGCCGGGTCTGCGGATCTTGCCATTAGAGGATAATTCCTTTATTATCCTCTTCACACATCTCAAGAGAAGGAATATGCAATGGGCCAGAGAGGCGAAATCTTTACTTTAAAACGTTTTGTAGAAGACGGCGGTTTAACCTATTTTTTCAATGTCAAGGAGAACCGGTACGGAGATCTCTTTCTGAACCTGGTGGAAAGCAGGAAGAAGGACGACAAATTTGTCCGTTTTTCTCTCATTGTGTATTCCGAAGATTTCAAAAAATTCAATGAAATTCTTGAAAATGCCGTCACCAAGCTGAAAACCAGCACTCCTGAATGGGAAGAGGAGCTCAAAACCGGCTCGGGGAGACGAAAATACCGATTTACCATTAAATCTGCCAAGAATAGAGAACTATACCTGATCATATCGGAAAGCCGGGTAGGATCCGACGAAAACTATGAAAATGTATCGGTTCGGGTCTTCAAAAAGAACCTGGATATTTTCCTGGAAGGTTATGATCGGGCTGCTTCTCATATGAAAACATCTTAAAAAGAACTATAGTTTATAAAAATACCCGCCGGATGAGCGGGTTTTATTATAAATAAAACCTGACCAAATTTTCTGCATGTGATATATTTAGGGGTTATCAGTGAACCCTGAATGACTGGAGGATACGTGTTTCTTAAACGCATTGAACTGATGGGATTCAAGTCTTTTGCAGACAGAACCCAGATTGATTTCACCGATGGAATTACAGCACTTCTGGGGCCTAACGGCTGTGGAAAAAGCAATATTGTAGACGCTATGAAATGGGTACTCGGCGAACAGTCTACAAAAAACATGCGTGCCGAGAAAATGGAAGACGTTATCTTTAACGGAACAGATGCCCGTAAAGCACTTAATGTTGCCGAAGTCACCCTGGTCATCTCGAATGAAGAGAACTACCTGGATCTGGATCTGTCTGAAATTTCTATAAAAAGAAGACTCTACCGAAACGGTGACAGCGAATACTTTGTCAATAATACGCTGGTGAAACTCCGGGAACTCAGGGAAATCTTTTACGATACGGGTATTGGGAAATCGGCCTATTCCATCATGGAGCAGGGAAAGATAGACCAGGTTCTTTCCAACAAACCCGAAGAACGGCGTTATCTCTTTGAAGAAGCGGCGGGTATCACACGCTTTAAAATGAAGGGAAGCGAAGCGGAACGGAAACTCAGACGCACCGAAGAGAACATGGTTCAGGTGGAGAACATTCTCAGCGAAGTGAGAAAAAGTTATGAAACCCTTCGCAAACAGTCAGAGAAAACCCTGGTGTACAGAGAACTGAGAGAACAGCTCTCTTCAATTGACATTGACCTGCAGCTTCTCAGGTACAGCCAGCTGACCGAACAACAGGAAAAGAAAGAGTCTCAGAAAAACAGTGAACTGGAAAAGAAAGGGAAAATTGAGAATGAGATTCTCAAGCTGAACGGAAATCTCGCCAGTAACCTGGACGCTGTAAACTCAATGGAAAATGAGCTGATAGAAGATCAGAAAAAGCTCTACGGTCTGGATCTGGAAAAAGAGAATCTGGCAGACCGGATCAGAATGTTCAATGATCAGCAGGGAGAACTGGATAAACAGCTCCAGACTCTGGCACAGAAAGAGAAAGATTTTCTGAGCCGCAAAGATGAGCTGCAGAAGGAAGAAAAGACCAGGACGGCTTCACTCCAGGGCTTTAAAGATCAGCTTAAAGACCTGGAAAACAATATAATCAATTTTGAAAAGAATATAAAATCCGCTGAAACGGGAATTGATGAGAACAACCGCATTGTCAAAGAAACTGAAGATAAGATTCTTCAGGGAGAAAAAGACAGGGAGGCTCTTCAGCTCAAACTCCGGGAGCTGACTGATAATATCGTTCATCAGCTGGATCAGGGTCTTAAAGATTCGGGTTTTTCAATCAAAAAAAAGAAAGAGCTGGAAGAAAGTGTTCTCTCCAGACTCAAAAGCGTACAGATCCAGCTGGACGGAAAAATCAGACTTTTTGATGATTCCTCCCGAATGGGTCATGGCAGGGACGATTCAGAAGTATGGGATTCGGGAGTAAAAATTCTGAAGGATTTCAGAGATGGCCTGGAGACTCTTGAGGAGTCAATCCATAAACTGGCTGATGCGCTGCCCGATTTCCTTGAAGAGTTTCTGGCTCCCAGCGGTATAATCAGCCGGAAAAGGGAAATCGATGATGATCTGGAATCCATTACAGAGAATCTTAAAAAGTACAGAGAAACTGTAAAATCCAAAACCGCGGAATCGGCGGAGCTCAATATAAAGATTCAGGAGTTTCGAAATACCCTGGAAGAACTGAGAGTGAACAAAGCCAGAATGGCAA